>NZ_JBSGIV010000011.1:0-129898 GCF_053605225.1 Micromonospora sp. NPDC003944 | reverse complement strand
TATACCTCAGAGTCATAGTTATGACTCTGAGGTATACCGCTCAACGGCACATCAAGACGGTCAGCCGGCCGAAGCGGATGGCGAGCGTCTAGCCCGACCGTGAGCCGGTGCTGGCCGGTGTGCCCGCCCCGAGCCGAACGTGGTGTCCTTCGCGGTCAGCAGCGGGTCCCGGTGCCCGTCGACGTAGACGGCGATCTCGCCGGTGGCCGGCAGGTGCACCACCCGCACGCGGTGCCACCTGGCGTCGGTGACCGCCGGGTTGGCGCCCCGTGACCGGCCGTTCCACTGGTGGTCGATGCGCTCCGTGGCTGCCGACCTCGCGCCCAGCCTCACCACCATCCGCCTGCTGGTGGTCCGCGACTCGACCGGACCCGCGCCGAGGAGCTGACCGACTCAGACGGCCAGCGCCGCCCGGACCTCCCGTTCCGCCGTGACACCGCCGTCGCCGTGCGAGGTGACCCGGCCGGACTCCAACACGTGGTAGTGGTCCGCCACCCGCAGCGCGAAGCCCAGGTGCTGCTCGACGAGGAGCACACTGAACCCGGACTGCCGGGCCAGCTCGGCGATGCGCTCCTGGATCTCCGCGACCACCGACGGCTGGATGCCCTCGGTCGGCTCGTCGAGCATCAGCAGCCGCGGCCGGGTGATCAGGGCGCGGGCGATGGCGAGTTGCTGGCGCTGCCCGCCGGAGAGCAGCCCGGCCCGACGCCGCAGCAGCGGCCGCAGCGCCGGGAACAGGTCCAGCACCTCGGCCGTGGCCACCGCCCCGTCGCGCCGGCCGTCGGCGACGAGCCGCAGGTTCTCCGCGGCGGTCAGGTGCGGGAAGCACTGCTGGCCCTGCGGGACGTACGCCATTCCCCGCGCCACCCGCTCGTGCGGCCCGGCGCGGGTGACGTCCTCGCCGTCCAGCTCGACGGTGCCGGCGCTCGGGCGCAGCAGCCCGGCGGCGACCCGCAGCAGGGTGCTCTTGCCCGCGCCGTTGTGCCCGAGGACTGCGGCCACCCCGTCGGGCGGGACGGTGAGGTCGACCCCGTGCAGCACCCGAGAGCGCCCGTACCCGGCGTGCACCCCGCGCAGCGTCAGCATCATGCCTCCCGGCCGGTACGGGCCGACCCGGCGTCGACCGGGTGGCCAAGGTAGACCTCCTGTACGCGCGGGTCCGCCTGGACCTGCGCGACCGTGCCCTCACTGAGCACCCGACCGGCGTGCAGCACGGTGACGCTTCGCGCGAACCGGCGCAGGAAGTCCATGTCGTGCTCGATCACCACCACCGTGCGGTCCCGGCTGACCGTCTCCAGCAGCGCGCCGGTGGCGTCGCGTTCCTCGTGGCTCATCCCGGCGACCGGCTCGTCCAGCAGCAGCAGCCGCGCGTCCTGGACCAGCAGCATGCCGATCTCCAGCCACTGTTTCTGGCCGTGCGCCAGCGTGCCGGCGAGGTGTTCGGCCCGCTCGGCGAGACCGATGGTCTCCAGCGCGGCGGCCACCTCGTCGGGGACGCCCCGGCGGCGGCGGGCCAGGGTCGCCAGGCTGCGCCGGGCGCCCGCCGCGATGTCGAGGTTCTGCAACACCGACAGCTCCTCGAAGACCGTCGAGGTCTGGAACGTGCGCCCGATGCCGAGCCGACTGATCTTGTGCACCGGCCGGCCGAGCAACTCGTCGTCACCGAAGCGGACCGAGCCGGTGGCCCGGACCAGGCCGGTGATCGCGTCGACGAGTGTGGTCTTGCCGGCCCCGTTCGGCCCGATCAGGAACCGGATGTCGCCGGCCGGCACCTCCAACGAGACGCCGTCGACGGCGGTGAACCCGTCGAAGCTGACCCGCACGTCCCGGACGGACAACCCGTCCAACCGTTCGCCGCTCATCGCGACGGCACCTCCGCCCGTTCGGCCCGTCGTCGGCCCAGCGGCGACCACTGCCGTCGGCGCACCACCGCGCCGCCGTCGCGGCGGCGGGCCAGCGCCCACAGCGACGCCAGGCCGCCGGGGAGGAACGCCACCACCACCACGAAGAGCAACCCCTGGAGGTACGTCCAGGTGCCCGGGAACCGCTCCGAGAGGGCGGTACGCGCCCAGGCCACCGCGACCGCGCCGAGCATCGGCCCGAGCAGTGTCGCCCGACCCCCCACCGCGACCCCGATGACGAACTCGATCGACGGGACGATCCCGATCAGCGCCGGCGAGATGATGCCCACCGCCGGCACGAACAGCGCCCCGGCCAGCCCGGCCATGCCCGCCGCGACCACGTACGCCACCAGCTTCACCGACGCCGGGTCGTAGCCCAGGAAGCGCACCCGTTCCTCACCGTCGCGGACCGCCACCAGCAGCTCGCCGTAACGGCTGTTGATGAGCTGACGGGTCAGCGCGAGCAACGCCAACAGGGTGCCGGCGATGATGAAGTAGACCATCCGCTGGTTGACCGGGTCGTCCAGGTCGTAGCCGAAGAAGCCCTTGATGTCGGTGAGCCCGTTGGTGCCGCCGGTGGTGCCCTGCTGGCCGATCAGCAGGATCACCATCGCGGCGGCGAGGGCCTGACTGAGGATGGCGAAGTACGCCCCGCGCACGCGGCGACGGAAGACGAGTGAGCCGAGCCCGAAGGCGACAGCCATCGGCAGCAGCACCGTGGCCGGCAGCGCGAACCACGGGCTGGCGAACGGCCGCCACCACAGCGGCAGTTCGTCGAGTTGCCCGTACAACTGCATGAAGTCCGGCATCCCACCCGGGCCCGCGTCGGCGAGCTTGAGGTGCATGGCCATCGCGTAGCCGCCGAGGCCGAAGAAGACACCCTGCCCGAGGGTGAGCATCCCGCCCCGGCCCCAGGCGATGCCGATGCCGATCGCGACCATGGCGACGCAGAGGTACTTGGCGAGCAGCGCCAGCCGGAAGTCCGACAGCACCAGCGGGGCGACGGCGAACAGCAGCGCCGCGCCGAAGGCGAAGCCGGCCAGGGCCCGCAGCCGCGAGCGGCCGGCGGGACGGCCCGGTGGCACAGCCGCGGCCGGGGCCGGGGGCACTGTGGTGCTCGGCGGCGCGGGGGTGTCGGGCGGGGCGGGGGTGACAGCGGTCATGCGAGGCTCCTGGTCCGCAGGGTGAACAGGCCCTGTGGCCGCCACTGGAGGAACGCGACGATCGCCACGAACACGATCACCTTGGCGACGCTGAGGGTGGTCAGGTACTCCCCGGTGGCCTGGAGCACGCCGAGGGCGAAGGCGACGATCACGCTGCCCTTGAGCTGGCCGATGCCGCCGACCACGACGACCAGGAAGGCGTCGATGATCAGGTTGGTGCCCATGGTCGGGCCGATCGGACCGAGCAGGGTGAGGGCCACCCCGGCGAGCCCGGCCAGGCCGGAGCCGAGGAAGAAGGTCGTCCGGTCGACCCGGGAGGTGGCGATGCCGGACACGGCGGCGAGGTCGCGGTTCTGCACCACCGCGCGGATCCGACGCCCGAGCGGGGTGAGTCGCAGCGCCAGGGTGAGCGCCGCGACGGCGGCCAACGCCAGGGCCAGGATGAACAGCCGGTTGTTGGCGATGGTCAGCCCGCCGGGCAGCGCCACGTTGCCGGTGAGCAGCTCGGGCGCGCGGGTCTGCACGTTCGGGCTGCCGAAGACGTCCCGGGCCAGTTGTTGCAACATCAGTGACACACCCCAGGTGACAAGCAGGGTGTCCAGTGGCCGGGCGTAGAGCCGGCGGATGAGCAGCACCTCCAGCAGGACGCCCATGGTGCCGGCGACCACGAACGCCACCGGCAGCGCGACCACCAGTGACGCGCCGGCGCCGGTGATGCTCTGCTGCAGCACGTACGTGGTGTACGCGCCGGCCATGATGAACTCACCGTGCGCCATGTTGATCACGTTCATCTGGCCGAAGGTCAGCGCGAGGCCGAGCGCGATGAGCAGCAGCACCGCGCCGATGCTGATGCCGGTGAAGAGTTGACCGAAGAGAACTGTCACGGTGGGTACTCCGAACTGCTGGTCGGGTGGCCCGGGCGGAACGCGCGGCAACGCGCCCCGCCCGGGCCGGCGTCGTCAGCTCAGGCCGCTCGCCCAGGGGTAGGTCTTGAGGTACGGGTCCGGAGCGACCGGCTTGCCGGAGTTCCACACCTCGGTGATCAGACCGTCCGCGCCGATCTTGCCGATCCGGGCGGTCTTGGCGATGTGCTGCGTCTTGCCGTCGACGGTGACCAGACCCTCCGGCGCGTCGAAGGTGATGCCGTCCGACGCGGCGCGGACCTTCTCCACGTCGAAGGCGCCGGCCTTCTCGACCATCGCCTTCCACAGGTGCACGCTGACGTACGCGGCCTCCATCGGATCGCTCGTCGGCTTGTCCGCGCCGTACTTCGCCTTGTACGCGGCCACGAACTTCGAGTTCGCCGCGCCCGGGGTGGTCTGGTAGTAGTTCCAGGCCGTCAGTTGGCCCTCCAGGTACTGGGTGCCGATGCCCTTGACCTCCTCCTCGGCGATCGACACCGACACCACAGGCATCGTGGTGGCGGTCAGGCCCGCCGACTTGTATTCCTTGAAGAAGGCCACGTTGCTGTCGCCGTTGAGGGTGTTGAACACCGCGGCCGCGCCGGACGACTTGACCTTGTTGACGATGGTGCCGAACTCGGTGGAGCCCAGCGGCGCGTAATCCTCGCCGAGCACGGTCATCCCGTTCGCCGTCGCGTACGCCTTGATGATTTTGTTCGCGGTACGGGGAAAGACGTAGTCGCTGCCGACCAGATAGACCGACTTCGCGCCCTGCGACTTGAGGTAGTCGAGCCCGGGAACGATCTGCTGGTTGGTCGTCGCTCCGGTGTAGAAGATGTAGGGCGACTGCTCCAGACCCTCGTACTGCACGGGGTAGAACAGCAACGCCTTGTTCTTCTCGAAGACCGGCTTGACCGCCTTACGGCTGGCCGAGGTCCAACACCCGAAGACGGCGGCGACCCGGTCCTCGGAGATGAGCTTCTCGGCCTTCTCCGCGAAGGTGGGCCAGTCCGAGGCGCCGTCCTCACCGACCGGCTGGATCTTCTTGCCGAGGACACCACCGGCCGCGTTGATCTCCTCGACGGCGAGCATGATGGAGTCGCGGACGGTGACCTCGCTGATCGCCATGGTCCCGGAGAGGGAGTTGAGCAGGCCCACCTTGACGGTGTCGCCGGAGACGTCGGCGGTGACGCCTGTCGCGCCGCCCTCGTCGGTGGTCTTGCTGCCGCACGCGGTCATCGCGGCCGCGGCGACCAGGGTCATGGCACCCGCCAGGATGCGGCGGCCCCGGAATAGTGACATCTACTCTCCCTGCGGTGCACTCAAGAGGCGTAAGGGCGGTCGGTGCGGTCCGATGGAGCTGACGTGGGCGATGCCAGGTCGACGGGTGGACGCCGCGCAGGGCACCGGCTCGGATATGGGCACGGAAAGCGTCGACCGGCATGATTGCGCGGGTGTTTCCCAGCCCTTAATTGACTGTTTCCGATGAGCCCGTCGAGCGTCCACGAAGAAACGGCCGACACCGTTGGGGAGGAAACGGTGTCGGCCGTTCGGAAAGACGCGAGATAAGTGTCACCACAATGGTCGGCGGACGAATCCGTCGACGGTGGACACATATTGGTGAGCGCTGGCCCGGCGGCCAGATGCTTCACGCAGGAAGCATTTTAGGACGGGGTCGGGTGGCGCTGTCAAGGGGCCGTCGAGCCGACTGCCGGTGCCCCGCCTCAGAGCTGGGCGAGGACGGTGAAGTCGAGCCCGGCCGCCTCGGCCAGGTAGATGCGTTGGCGTACGTGCCGCTGTCGCAGCCGCAACCGCCCCCGCGGCCCGTGGTAGGCGACCGTGTCGGCGGCCGTCTCGATGGCCCGTACGTCGAGGGTGCGGGCCTGGCCGATCAGCGCGGCGAGCAGCATGACGCCCTCGTAGCAGGACTCCCCCAGGCTGCCCAGCGGCGGCGCCTCCACCCCGAAACGCCTGGCGAACTCGCCGTGGAAGTCGAGATTCTCCTGGGTCACCAGCCCGGCGAAGAAGCCCGCCGTGCTGTACAACCCCCGGGTCGCGCCGGCACCGCTGGCCAGCAGCATGTTCTCGTCCATCAGAGTGCTCAACCGCAGACAGCGCTGGTCCAGCCCGGACCTGGCGAACGCGCGGTTGAACCGCACCGCGTCGGCGCCGACCAGCAGCATCAGCACCGCGTCCGCGTCACTGTGCTCGATGCGGCGCAGCACCTCGGTGAAGTCGTGCGCGTCCAGCGGCAGGAAGTGCCGGCCCACCACCTGCCCACCGCCGCGCAGCGCGTACCGCTGGGCAGCCCGCGACGTGCGGCGCGGCCACACGTAGTCGTTTCCGACCACGAACCAGCGGCGTACGCCCTGCTCGCCCGCGAGCAGCCGCATCGCGGGCCACAGCTGGGCGTCCGGTGTCTCGCTGGTCAGGAAGACCCCTTCGGTGTGTTCGCCGCCCTCGTAGAGTGCGGTGTAGACGTACGGCACCCGGTGCGCGACGCGGGGCGCCAACGCCTGGCGCACCGACGAGATGTGCCACCCCGTCACACCCTGCACGGCCCCCATCGACACCAACGCCTCGACCTCGGCGGCGACCTCGGCCGGCGGTGCGCCGCCGTCGACCGGCACCAGCCGCACCTCCCGGCCGAGCACACCGCCGCACCGATTGACCTCCTCCACCGCGAGCTGCGCGCAGAGCTCGCAGGTGGGGCCGAACATGCCGGCCGGCCCGCGCATCGGGTAGACCAGCGCGATGCTGACCACGGCACGGTCGACGGTCAGCCACGGCGGTGCCGGCGCGGACATGAGCACATGATTGTCCGGCACACGACGGAAGACCAGCGCTCACCACTGACCGGGACGACTCGCTACCATGACAGGGCCGCCGGCCCAGGGAGTCTCATGTCGAACGTGCCCGGGGCGCCAGCCGACCTGCTGCGCTCGCTCACCCGCGCCGAACGGCTGCTCTCCCGCCGGTTGGCCGCCGTCCTGGCCGACGACGCGCTGAGCATCGAGGCGTGGCGGGTGCTGTGCCTGCTCGCCGACGGCCAGGGTCACCCGATGAGCGAGGTGTCCGCCGAGGCGTCGCTGCCACCGGGCACCCTCACCAAGCTTGTCGACCACCTCGTCGACCGCAACCTCGTCTTCCGCCGGATCGACCCGGTCGACAGGCGACGGATCCGGGCGTACCTGACCGCTCGCGGCCGCCGCGAGCACGCCCGCCTGGACGAGCGGGTCCGCGCCAGCCTCGCCGAGCTGGGCATCCCGGAGCTGGGCGGTCCACCGGCCGGCGACCTGGTGAGTCAGCTCGACGACCTGATCGGCCGTCTCGACCCCGCAAGACG
This sequence comes from Micromonospora sp. NPDC003944, assembly GCF_053605225.1. Lineage (NCBI taxonomy): Bacteria > Bacillati > Actinomycetota > Actinomycetes > Micromonosporales > Micromonosporaceae > Micromonospora > Micromonospora sp. NPDC003944. The sequence goes on along the minus strand of NZ_JBSGIV010000011.1, from coordinate 122,586 downwards.
CCCCGACCGTGTCGATGTCGGCACCGTCGGTGGCTCCCGCCGTTGATCGGTGTTCACCGCAGGCCCCGCGGGTGGTCTCGGGACGGCCGTGGTGCGCCGCTCGGCGATCAGCCGGGTCGGTCACTCGCTCGTGAGCAACAGTGCCGGCACGTGGGCCGCCGCCGCTATGCCGTGAGGTAGGCGCGCAGGGTGTGCGCGTCGGGGGCGGTGGCGGTCCACAGTGTCGCCGGACCACCGGCCAACGGCAGCCGGGCGACACTGCCCTCGACCGCCGGCGCTTCGGCTGGTTGCGACGGGTCGACCACCAGCAGCGATCCGGTGGCCGAAGCACCACCGAGCACGGCCGGGCCGGCCCAGCCCGGCGCGTGCGGTCCCACCGCGAGGGACTGGCGCAGCAGTGGTCGACCCGCGTAGTCGACCTGGGTGTGCACCACCGCGCCGCCCGGCGTCTCGCCGTACCGGCCGCAAACCAGTTCGTCGCGCCAGCGCAGGCTCGCACCGGCGGCCAGCTCGATCCGGGACTCGGCGAGGTGCGCGCAGCCGGCAGCCGCGACCAACTGTTCCGGAAGCCAGTGCAGCGTGGCACCGGCGTGCACCACCGCCCGCACCGCCATCCGGGACACGGCACCCGCCCGGCCCGGCAGGGCGATCGACGCGGCGACGCTCTGCACCCGGACCGCCGCGCCCGCACCCACCTCGATCTCCAGGCGCAGATCGTCACCGGCGAGCGGCCCGGCCGCCCCGCCGACGAGGTGCACCGTGGCGACACCACCGTCGGTCGGGGTCTGGCGCAGCAGCAACGGCGTTTCGCCGCGCACCTCGACGAGGGCGGTGCCACCCCGACCGTCGGCCTGGGCGACCAGCCGGGCGAGCGCACGCATCAGGCGGGTTCCGCCGGTACGGGGATCGGGTGCAGAGCGGCGTGGTGGGCCAACTCGTGCCGGATCCAGCCCGCGACAGACGTTGCCGTGGTGTCTCCCACGATGGACAGGAAGATGGTCGGGAGGTCGCCGCGCCGGGCCCGCGCGTCACGGTCCATGACGGCGAGGTCGGCACCCACCATGGGTGCCAGGTCGGTCTTGTTGATCACGAGAAGGTCGGCGGCCGTGACCCCGGGCCCGCCCTTGCGGGGCACCTTGTCCCCGCCCGCCACGTCGACCACGAAGATCTGCCGGTCGACAAGCCCTCGACTGAAGGTCGCGGTCAGGTTGTCGCCGCCGCTCTCCACGAGGACCAGGTCCAACGGGCCGACCGCCTCGGCCAGTTCGTCGACCGCGTCCAGGTTGGCGCCGATGTCGTCCCGGATCGCGGTGTGCGGGCAGCAACCGGTCTCCACCGCGCGGATCCGGGCCGGGTCCAGCACCCCGGCCCGGCGGAGGAAGTCGGCGTCCTCGGTCGTGTAGATGTCGTTCGTCACCACGCCGAGCCGCAACTCGCCGGCGAAGGCACGGCAGAGCGCGGCCACCAGGGCCGTCTTGCCGGACCCGACCGGGCCGCCGATGCCGACCCGCAGCGCACGGCCGGCACGCGCCAACGGCGGGTGCGGGTCCACCCCCGGCTCCGGGTGGGTGTGCGGGACGGTCTCGCCGTGGGGTGGGGTGGCCGGCGGCGGCGTGGTCGGATCGACGGCGGGCACAGCGCTCGGCACAACGGTGTCAGGACGCAAAGAGACGCACCTCCCAGGTGGCATGGATTTCGGCATGGATGTCGGCGAGTGGAGCGGCGGCGGCCGGCAGCCGCTCCGGTGGGTCGTCGGCGGCCCGCGCCGCGTCGGCGGCCGTGCCGTCGCAGGCGTCGGCCAGACCGACGAGCAGGGCCTGGACCCGGTAGGGGTCGAGGCCGAGCAGACGTACGCCGGCGCTGGCCGCCCCGGTCAGCGTCCCGTACGCGGCGATCGTCGCGGTCTCGACGCGGGACAGCCCAGCCGCGGCGCAGAGCAGCCCGAGCACCAGCGGTTGGTGCGCCCCGCCGGGCGTCGCCGGCAGGTCGGCGAACGGGGCATCCGGCCAGATGGCCCGGCCGGCTCGCAGCAGCGCCCGGCCCTGCCGACGAGAGACCACCCGCAACGCCGGGGCGGCGGTACGCGCGTCCAGCTCCGCGTCGAGCCGAGCCAGCACCTCCGACCGCCCGGCGCGCTGATCCGGCACCTCCGCCGCCCGGTGTGCGGCCGCCGCGAACGCCGCACCGACCAGCCCGGCGGTGGCCAGCCGTCCGGCGAGGAACGCCTCCAGCGAGGCCAGGTCGGTGACCCGGCCGGCGGCGACGGCCGCCTCCAGACCACCGGAGTGCGCGTGCGCCCCGGCCGGGAAGCGCCCGTCGGCCAACAGCAACAGCAGGCTCGGCGTCGTCATCAGAACAGGAAGTACCGCTGGGCCATCGGCAGCCGGGTCACCGGGTCCGGGTCCACCACCTGCCCGTCGATCCGCACGGTGAAGGTGTCCGGGTCCACCTCGATGCGCGGCATCGCGTTGTTCTCCGGCAGGTCGGCCTTGCCCCGCGACCGCACGTCGCTCACCGGCACCACCCGGCGTCGCACGTCCAGGCGCAGCCCGGCGTCCAGGGCCGCCGGGGCCACGAAGGCCAGGCTGGTGGCGGCCGCCGCCGCACCGTACGCCCCGAACATCGGCCTCGGCAGCATCGGCTGCGGCGTTGGAATGGACGCGTTGGCGTCCCCCATCTGGGCGTACGCGATCATGCCGCCCTTGAGCACGAGGTGCGGTCGGACGCCGAAGAACGCCGGGTCCCAGAGCACCAGGTCGGCCAGCTTGCCCGGCTCGACCGAGCCGATCTCCCCTTCCAGCCCGTTGGCCATCGCCGCGCAGATGGTGTACTTCGCCACGTACCGCCGGGCCCGGTGATTGTCGGCAACCCCGTCACCCGGCAGCGCGCCGACCCGGTCCTTCATGACGTGGGCGCTCTGCCAGGTCCGCGTGACCACCTCGCCGACGCGGCCCATCGCCTGCGCGTCGGAGCCGATGATGGAGATCGCGCCGAGGTCGTGCAGCAGGTCCTCGGCAGCCATCGTGGACGGTCGGATCCGGCTCTCGGCGAAGGCCAGGTCCTCCGGCACGGACGGGTTGAGGTGGTGGCAGACCATCAACATGTCCAGGTGCTCGGCGAGGGTGTTGGCGGTGTACGGGCGGGTCGGGTTCGTCGACGACGGCAACACGTTCGGTTCGCTGGCCACGGTGATGATGTCCGGCGCGTGCCCGCCACCGGCACCCTCGGTGTGGTACGAGTGGATCGCTCGCCCGCCGATCGCCCGCAGGGTGTCGGCGACGAAACCGGCCTCGTTGAGCGTGTCGGTGTGGATCGACACCTGCACCCCGGACGCGTCGGCCACCCGCAGGCAGGCGTCGATCGCGGCAGGTGTGGTGCCCCAGTCCTCGTGCAGCTTGAAACCGCCCGCCCCGGCACGCAGCTGTTCCCAGAGCGCCTCCTCCGAGACGGTGTTGCCCTTGCCGAGCAGCAGCACGTTGACCGGCATGGTGTCCAGCGCCTCGTGCATCCGGGCCAGGTGCCAGGCGTTCGGGGTGACCGTCGTCGCGCGGGTCCCCTCGGCCGGGCCGGTGCCGCCGCCGACGAGTGTGGTGATCCCGCTGGACAGGGCCTCGGTGACGATCTGCGGGCAGATGAAGTGCACGTGGGTGTCGACCGCTCCGGCGGTGAGGATCCGCCCGTTTCCGGCGATCACCTCGGTCGCCGGGCCGATGACCAGGTCGGGGTGGACACCGGGCATGGTGTCCGGGTTGCCGGCCCGACCGAGGGCCACGATGCGCCCGTCGCGCAGCCCCACGTCGGCCTTGACCACGCCCCAGTGGTCGAGCACCACCGCACCGGTGATGACGGTGTCCAGTGCCCCCTCGGCGCGGGTGGCCCGGGACTGCCCCATCGACTCGCGGATCACCTTCCCGCCGCCGAAGACCGCCTCGTCACCGCCCACGCAGTGGTCGGTCTCCACCTCGATCAGGAGGTTGGTGTCGGCCAGCCGGATCCGGTCGCCGGTCGTCGGCCCGTACAGGTCGATGTAGCGGTCCCGCCGCACGGCGCTCATCGCGGCGACCTGTCGGCCGCGAGGGTGTCCAACGCTCCGGCGCACTCACCACGCAGCCCCGGCACGACGCGGGCGCCGCCGAGCGGGACGAGGTCGACGCTGCGGTCGATGCCCGGCTCGAACCGCACGGAGGTGCCCGCCGGGACGGCGAGCCGCTGCCCCCAGGCGGCGGCCCGGTCGAACGACAGCGCCGGGTTGGCTTCGGCGAAGTGGTAGTGCGAGCCGACCTGCACCGGACGATCGGCGGTGTTGACCACGAGCAGGGTGGTCACCGGACGACCCACGTTGATCTCGACCGGGTCGGCCGCCGGCAGGATCTCCCCGGGGATCACGGGATCGGGTGGTGCACCGTCACCAGCTTGGTGCCGTCCGGGAACGTCGCCTCCACCTGCACCTCCCTCAGCAGCTCGGGGATGCCGTCCTGGACGTCGTCGCGGCCGAGCACGGCCCGGCCGGCCGACATCAGGTCGACCACCGACCGCCCGTCGCGCGCGCCTTCGAGGAGGAACGCGGTGATGATCGCGACGGCTTCGGGGTAGTTGAGGCGCAGGCCGCGTTCGCGGCGGGCGCGGGCGACATCGGCCGCGACGTGGACGAGCAGGCGGTCCTGTTCGTGCGGGCTGAGGAACACGGGGCTCTCCCGGTGGGTCGGCGTGCCCCGGCTCGCTGTCGGCTCCACGCGAAGCCACCCCCGGGCAGCAGGACCGGGGAACGAGCTGGGAGTCACACGACCGCCGGGTCACCGTCGACGGGTCGACCCGGGACTCCACCATCCCGGCCCGCACGACGGGCAACCGGCGGTGTCGGGTCGGATGCGGACCGCACCGCCCACCGCTGAGCAGACCGTAGAGGATCGCCACCGACCGAGGCAACACTCCATTGGGGATCGACCCGGGTGCCGGTGTGTGTTCCGGTGCGGCGGCGGGCAGGGCATGATCGCCGGATGACGGCGACGAGGGGTACGCGTGCACTGCTCGGTGTTCTGTTCCTGGCGGCGGCCACGGTCGGGACGTGGATCCTCTGGCTGGGCTGGGACACCCGCTACACGGTCGACGCGCAGACCGGCGCGAGCAGCGGCCCGTACGAGCCGTGGCAGGTGATCGGGTGTGTGTTGACGCTCGCGCTGCTGGCCGCGCTCGCCGGGACGCGGCTCAGCCCGTGGCTGGTGGCGCCGGTGATGACCGTGGCGTTCACGGCGGTCTGGTCGTGGCGGGCGGCGGGGACCGACGACAGCGGGTTGTGGGTGGTCGGCGGGATTCTGGTGCTGGTCGGGATGGCGGCCGGCAGCACAGTGGTGAGCCTCGCCGGGCGGCGGGTCGGCCGACGAACTGCCGGCCGACGCGCCTGACCGCGCCCGGTCGGGCGGGGTGGCCGGTCAGCGGGCCCCGGCCGGCTCCGGTGCGGGCACCCCGGCGAACGGGACGTCGACGTACGCCGCCGTGGCCTGCCGGCCGTCGGGGTGCCGCCACAGCCCCCGGTCGCGCAGGATCGGCAGTACGCCCTCACCGAACCAGTACGCCTCCTCCAGGTGCGGATAGCCGCTGAGGATGAACTCGTCGATGCCGAGGGCGTGGTATTCGGCGATCCGGTCGGCGATCTCGGCGTGGCTGCCGACGAGGGCGGTGCCGGCCCCGCCACGGACCAGGCCGACCCCGGCCCACAGGTTGGGGGCGACCTCCAGCCCGTCGCGGGAGCCACCGTGCAGGTCGAGCATCCGACGCTGCCCCTCGGACTCGCTGCGGCGCAGCCCCTCCTGCACGGCCCGGATGTCGGCCGCGGAGACCCCGTCGAGCAGGCGTTGGGCCTGCGCCCACGCCTGCTCGGCGGTGTCCCGCGCGATGACGTGCAGTCGGATGCCGAAGCGCAACTCCCGGCCGGCCTCGGCGGCCAGCGCGCGAACCCGGTTCAGTTTGTCGGCGACCAGGGCCGGCGGCTCGCCCCAGGTGAGGTAGACGTCGCTGTGCCGCACCGCGACCGGCAGCGCGGCGGAGGAGGACCCACCGAAGTAGACCGGCGGGACCAGGTCGGGCAACCGGTGCAGTCGTGCCTGCTCGACGCGGACGTGGGTGCCGTCGTGGTCGACGGTCTCGCCGCGCCACAGCGCGCGCACCACGTGCAGGAACTCGTCGGCCCGCGCGTACCGGGCGTCCTTGTCCAGGAAGTCGCCGTAGGCCCGCTGTTCCTGCGACTCGCCGCCGGTGACCACGTTGAGCAGCAGCCGGCCCTTCGACAGCCGCTGGAAGGTCGAGGCCATCTGGGCGGCGAGCGTGGGGGCCAGCAGCCCGGGTCGGAAGGCGACCAGGAACTTGAGTCGCTCGGTCACCTCGGTGAGCATCGCGGTGCTGAGCCAGGCGTCCTCGCACCAGGCGCCGGTCGGGGTGAGCGCGCCGACGAAGCCGAGTTGCTCGGCGCTGCGGGCGATCTGCCCGAGGTACGCGACGCTTGCCGGGCGGGCGCCTCCGGCGGCACCCGTCGGCACGCCGTGTCCGCCGCCGACGATGTCCCGGCTGTCGCCGTTCGTGGGCAGGAACCAGTGGAAGGTGAGGGTCATCGCGGCTCTTTCCTTCAGCGGGGTGGTCGGCGCACGCGGGGCGGCACCTCCTGAGGGGTGGGACGATCCCGCCGACAGCCTACCCATAAAACCTATCGGGTTAGTAGGCTACTGCCGACGCCGACAGCTGTCGATGCACCCACGCCCCCGCCTGCCCGACCCGAGGAGCCGCCATGCCCACCCCGTCGACGAGTCGCCTCCTGACGGCCGCGCTCACCACCGTGGCGCTGCTCGCCACGGCCGCGGTGAGCGCGTGCGGCGGGTCCGCCGATGCCGGCGGCACCGCGCAGAAGCTCCGGATCGGCTACCAGCGCTTCGGCGGGCTGAGCCTGGTGAAGGCGCGCGGCGCGGCACCGGAGGTCGAGTGGTCGCTGTTCGAGAGCGGGCCCGCGCTCACCGAGGCGCTCAAGGCCGGCTCCATCGACATCGGGCAGACCGGCGAGGCACCGCCGGTCTTCGCCGCCGCCGGCAAGATCCCGTTCTCCGTCATCGGCACCTCGGCGCCGATCCCGCAGGGTGAGGCCGTGCTGGTCAAGGCCGACCGGGGCTACCGCAGCTTCGCCGACCTCAAGGGCAAGACGGTGGCCCTCAACAAGGGCTCCAACGTGCACTGGCTGCTGGTCCGGTTACTCGAGGCGAACAACATGACGCTGAAGGACATCCAGGTCAAGTACCTCAAGCCCGCCGAGGGTCGGCCCGCGTTCGACGGCAACCAGATCGACGCCTGGGTGATCTGGGACCCGTACTTCGCCCTGGCCGAACAGCCGGGGGTCCAGGTGCTCGCCGACGCGACAGGCCTGGCCAGCAACCGCGAGTACGTCCTGGCCTCGCCGAAGGCGGTCGACAAGCGGTCGGACGAGATCCGGGCGTTCCTGCAGCGCTACCGCGAGGTGACCGACTGGGGCATCGCCCACCCCGAGGAACGCGCCAGCACCCTCGCGCCGGAGCTGAAGATCCCGCAGGACGTCACGAGCCGGGCCCTGGCCCGCAGCGCCAAGCCCCTCGCCCCGGTCACCCCGGCGATCGGCGACGAGCTCCAGGCGATCACCGACAGCTTCATCGCCCTGGACCTCATCCCGGGGCCTGTCGACCTCCGCTCGCGGGTCGACGACCGGTTCAGCGCGGTGTTCGAGTGAGCCGGACGACGCTCGTCGAGGCGCCCGACGAGGTCACGGCGGCGGCGCCTGTCGTACCCCGTCGTCAGCGGCCGGCCCGGCGCTGGCGACGGGTGGTGAGCCCGGTGGTGCTGGTCCTGGGCTGGGAGTTGGCCGCGCGGACCGGGCTGCTGGCGGCCGAGAAGCTGCCCGCACCGAGCGACGTCCTGGCCACCGGGTGGCGGCTGAGCCGGGACGGCACACTCGCCGTCCACCTGCTGGACTCCCTCACCCGAGCCGGGGCGGGCCTGCTGATCGGCGGTCTCCTGGCCCTGGTCCTGGGCACCGTGGCCGGGCTGCTGCGGCTCGGCGACGACCTGGTCGACCCACCGGTGCAGATGGCCCGGATGCTGCCGCACCTCGGGCTCGTCCCGTTGCTGATCATCTGGGTCGGCATCGGTGAGTCACTCAAGATCAGCCTGGTGGCGCTCGGCGCGTTCTTCCCCATCTACTTCAACACCTACGCCGGTATCCGGGACATCGACGAACGGCTTGTCGAGGCGGCCCGCACCTGCGGCCTGGGCCAGGCCGCCCGGCTGCGCCACGTGGTGCTGCCCGGCGCGCTTCCGTCGCTCTTCCTCGGCCTGCGGCTGGCGATCGGGGCGGCCTGGCTCAGCCTGGTCGTCGGCGAGCAGGTGAACGCCCAGACCGGGATCGGCTTCCTGATGATGGAGGCGCGCGAGTTCAGCCAGAGCGACGTGGTGGTCCTCGGCCTGCTCGTCTACGCCCTGCTCGGGCTGATATCCGACCTTGCGTTGCGCGTTGCGGAGAGGAGGATGTTGACATGGCGTCGCGGACTGCGGGCCACCTGAACGGCACCGAGCCGGTGCTGACCGCCCACGCGGTGCGCCGGGCGTTCGGGCCGACGGTCGTGCTGGCCGGGGTCGACCTGACCATCGCCCGCGGTGAGGTGGTGGCCCTGCTCGGCGGCAGCGGTTCCGGCAAGAGCACCCTCCTGCGGATCCTCGCCGGGCTGGACGGCGAGGCCGGCGGGACGAGCGTCGTGCACGGCACCGCCGCCGTGGTCTTCCAGGAGCACCGGCTGCTGCCGTGGAAACGCGTGGCCGACAACGTCGGGCTCGGGCTGTCCGGCGCGGACGGCCCGGGGCGGATCCGGCGGGCGCTGGCCGAGGTCGGTCTCGCCGAGCGGGATCGCGCCTGGCCGGCCGAGTTGTCCGGCGGGCAGGCGCAGCGGGTGGCCGTGGCGCGGGCCCTGGTCCGTGAACCGGACCTGCTGCTGCTCGACGAGCCGTTCGGTGCCCTGGACGCGCTGACCCGACTGCGGATGCAGATCCTGCTGCGCCGGCTGCGCGCCGAGCACGGCTTCGCCGCCCTGCTGGTCACCCACGACGTGGAGGAGGCACTGCTGCTCGCCGACCGGATCCTGCTCCTCGACGAGGGCCGCATCGCCGCCGAACTGCCCGTCGACCTGGGCCCCACCCGTACGCCGGACGACCCGGCCTTCGGCGCGCTGCGCCGCCACCTGCTCGACCGACTCGGCGTTCCCACCACCTGACGAGCGGAGCTGCGATGACCCGCTGGACCCCCGACCCCACGTTCTACCCCTCGCCCCGAGAGGCGGTGACCGCACCGGCGGAGAAGCTCGCCTACGTGGCGGCCTTCGACCGGGCGGCAAGCCGTCCGGACGCCATCGCTGTGCTGGACACCGACCCCGACTCCCCCGACTACGGCCGGGTCGTCGGCTGGACCGACCTGCCGTACGTCGGTGACGAACTGCACCACTTCGGCTGGAACGCGTGCAGCAGCGCGCTCTGCCCGACCGCCCCGCACCCGCACGTCGAGCGGCGCTACCTGATCGTGCCCGGCCTGCGGTCGTCGCGCATCCACGTGCTCGACACCCAGCCCGACCCCCGTCAGCCGCAGGTCGTCAAGGTGATCGGGGCGGAGGAGCTGGCCAAGCGGGCCGGCTACTCGCGGCCGCACACCGTGCACTGTGGCCCGGACGGCATCTACCTCTCCGCCCTCGGCGGCGCGGACGGCGAGGAGGGCCCGGGTGGCATCGCCATCCTCGACCACACCACCTTCGAGGTCCGCGGGGCTTGGGAGGCCGACCGGGGGCCGCAGTTCCTGGCGTACGACGTGTGGTGGCACCTGACCCAGGACGTGCTCGTCACCAGCGAGTGGGGCACCCCGTCGATGATCGAGGACGGCATCATCGGCGAGTTGCTGCTGGGCCGGCGCTACGGGCACGCCATCCACTTCTGGGACCTCGCGAAACGCCGACACGTGCAACGGGTCGACCTGGGTGATGCGTACCAGATGCCGCTGGAGTTGCGGCCGGCGCACGACCCGACGAAGTCGTACGGGTTCGTCGGGGTGGTGATCAGCGTCGAGGACCTGTCCGCGTCGATCTGGTTGTGGCACCGCGACGGGGACGCCTGGGCGGTCACCAAGGTGATCGACATCCCGGCCGAGCCGGCGGACCCGAAGGACCTACCCGACCTGCTCAAGCCGTTCGGGGCGGTGCCGCCGCTGGTGACCGACATCGACCTGTCCGTGGACGACAGGTTCCTCTACGTCTCCTGCTGGGGCACCGGGGAGCTGCGCCAGTACGACGTCAGCGACCCCCTGCACCCGGTGCAGACGGGTTCGGTGCACCTCGGCGGGATCGTCCGCCGGACCCCGCACCCGTCCGCGCCCGACGAGGCCCTCGCGGGTGGCCCGCAGATGGTGGAGGTCAGCCGGGACGGTCGGCGGGTCTACGTCAGCAACTCGCTCTACGGCGCGTGGGACGACCAGTTCTACCCCGACGGGGTGGGCGCCTGGCTGGCCAAGCTCGACGTCGACGTGGCCGCCGGCGGGCTCACCCCCGACGAGCGGTTCTTCCCGCACGGGGAGGAGTTCCGGGGCCTGCGGGTGCACCAGACCCGCTTGCAGGGCGGTGACGCGTCCTCCGACTCGTACTGCTTTCCGTGACCGTCACCACCCTGGCGACGCTCGCCGCGCTCGGCGCGTTCCATGGTCTGAACCCGGCGATGGGGTGGCTGTTCGCGGTGGCCCGCGGCCTGCAGGAGCGCGACCGGTCGGCGTTGCTGCGCGCCCTGCCGCCGATCGCGGCGGGGCACCTCGCCTCGGTGGCGATCGTCGCGGCGTTGGTCGCCGCGACCCGGTCGGTGACGGCGAGCACCGCCCTCGCGGTGGTCGGCGGGGTGCTGCTCGTGGCCTTCGGGCTGTGGCGGCTGCTCTCCGAGCGGCACTTCCGCTGGGCGGGGATGCGGCTGTCGGCGGCGCAGCTCGCCGGTTGGTCGTTCCTGATGTCGTCGGCGCACGGGGCGGGGCTCATGCTGTTGCCGGTGCTGGTGGCCGAGCCGGTGCCAGGGGATCACTCCGGGCACCTGGCCGCCGCGCCGGTGGGCGCGCTGTCCGGCCTGGCGGCGGCCGGGGTGCACACCGTGGCCATGCTCGGCACCGCCCTGGTGGTGGCACTGCTGGTCTACCAGGTGCTCGGGGTGGGCGTGCTGCGTCGGGCCTGGTTCAACGTGGACCGGCTCTGGGCGGGGGTGCTGGTGGCCGCGGGGTTGGTGACGCTGATCCGGGCGTGACCATCCATCGTGGAAACGTCCGATGTGTGATCTCATGGCCTGGTGATCACTCCCACTCCCCTCATGCGCCTGGTGGCCGGTGTGTGGGGCTTCAAGACACTCGCGGCCGGCGTCGAGCTGGGTCTGTTCACCCGGTTGGCCGGCGGTCGGACGATGACGGTCGAGCAGGCCGCCGCCGAGTTCGGGCTGCCCGACCGACCCGCGGACCTGCTGCTGGCGGCAAGTGCCTCGCTCGGGCTGCTGGAGAAGGCCGGCGACGCGTACCGCAACTCGGAGTTGGCCGAGCAGTTCCTGGTCGAGGGTCGCCCGTACTACTTCGGTGCGCAGGTCCGCTACTCGGACCTACGCACCTACCTGCCCTGGCACCGCATCGGCGACGCGCTGCGCACGGACCGGCCGTTGACCTGGGACCCGGAGGCCCAGCAGTCGATGTTCGACACCGCCGACCCGGAGATGCTGGCGCAGTTCTGGGACGCGATGTTCTCCACGTCCAGCTTCACCGCGAGCGCGTTGGCCGACGCGTACGACTTCTCCGCGCACCGCCGGCTGCTCGACGTGGGCGGCGGTGCCGGCGCGTTCCCGATCGAGTTCTGTCGCCGCCTGCCCGACCTGCGGGCGACGGTCCTGGATCTGCCACACGTCTGCGTACGGGCCCGGGAGCGGATCGCGGAGGCCGGCCTGACCGGGCGGATCGACGCGGTGGCCGGCGACTTCCTCGCCGACCCGGCGCTGCCGGGCGGGCACGACGTCATCCTGCTCAGCATGATCCTGCACGACTGGGACGAGCCGACGAACCGGGAGCTGCTGGCCCGGTGCCACGCGGCGTTGCCGCCCGGCGGGGCGATCGTCGTCTGCGAACTGCTGCTCAACGACGAGCGCACCGGGCCCCCGGAGGCCGCCCTGATGGGGATGAACATGCTCGTCGAGACCGAGGGCGGCCGCAACTACTCGGGCGCCGAGTACGCGGCCTGGCTCACCGACGCCGGCTTCGTGGACGTGCGGACGGTGCCGTTCGACGCGCCCGGCGCCAACGGCGCGGTGGTGGCCCGCCGGGCCTGAACGCGGACGACACCCGGCCCCGGGTGCGAAACCATGGGCCGGGTGTCGCAGCGCCGTGCTGGCGCTGGCGTCCGAGCGGCTACCGGTACGGGTCAGGCGCGAGCCTTGGCCGGCTGCTTCATGAAGTCCATGATCGCCTTGTTGACCTCGTCGGCGTGGGTCCACGGGATGCCGTGCGGCGCGCCCTTGAGCGTGACGAGCTGGCCGGTGGGCATCATCGGTGCGAGCCGCTGACCGGTCACCGGGTACGGCAGCACCCGGTCCTGGTCACCCTGGACGATCAACACCGGAATGTTGATCTTCGGCAGGTCGGGGCGGAAGTCTTCCTGCCAGGCGTCCACGCTGTCGTGGGTGGCCTTGCCGGAGGCCATCGCGCCGATCTGCCAGTGCGCCCGGTACGCCTCCTCGCTGACCCGCTTACCCATGTTCTGGTCCGGGTTGAAGAACGCGTCGCAGAAGGACGTCAGGTAGGCGAAGCGGTCCTTGATGATGGCGTCCTGGAAGCCCTTGAAGAGGCCCCGGTCGACGCCCTCCGGGTTGTCGCTCGCCTTGGCCAGCATCGGTTGCAGCGGGCTGAGCAGCACGGCCCGGCTCACCCGTTGCGAGCCGTAGTTACCCAGGTAGCGGACCACCTCGCCGGTGCCCATCGAGTGACCGACCAGGGTCACCTCGTTGAGGTCCAGCTCGGTCATCAACACGTCCAGGTCCGCCGCGAACGTGTTGTAGTCGTACCCGAACGCCGGCTGCGCCGAGTTACCGAAACCGCGTCGATCAATGGTGATCGTCCGGTATCCGGCGTTGAGCAGCGCGGTGGTCTCCTTCTCCCAGGTCGCGCCGTTGAACGGGAAGCCGTGGATCAACACCACCGGCTTACCGGAACCGTGATCCTCGTAGTACAGGTCGATGGGTGCGGAGTTTTCCGTCCCCACGGTGATGAAAGGCATGTCTACTCCTGCTCCGGTCTGGGCTGTCGGACGCCCCGCGCTTTCCCGCCCGGCCACCGGATATGCGGCCGGTCAGATCGGCCCGAACAGCAGGAAGAGGGGTTTCCCGACCCTCCCGCGCCGTCCTAACCTCGGAGGGTGAAACTTCCGCCCCGGCTGCGGGCCGTCAGTGACCTGCACGTCGGGCACCCGCACAACCGCGCGTTCGTCCAGCAACTGCACCCGGACAACCCCGGCGACTGGCTGCTCGTCGCCGGCGACGTCGCCGACCGGTTCGCCGACATCGAGTGGGCGCTCGGGCTGCTGAGCAGCCGCTTCGCCCGGGTCGTCTGGGCACCGGGCAACCACGAGCTGTGGACGCCACCCCGGGACCCGGTCACGGTGCGCGGCGAGGAGCGCTACCGCGAGCTGGTGCGGATGTGCCGACGGCTGGGGGTGCTCACCCCGGAGGACCCGTACCCGGTGTGGGACGGCGACGGCGGCCCGGCCACCATCGCCCCGCTCTTCGTGCTCTACGACTACACGTTCCGGGTGCCCGAGGCGCACACGCGGGAGGAGTCACTGGCCCTGGCGTACCGGGCCGGGGTGGTGTGCACCGACGAGACGCTGCTGCACCCCGACCCGTACCCGAGCCGGGAGGCCTGGTGCGACGCCCGGGTCACCGAGACCGAACGCCGGCTTGCCGAACGCGACCCGGCGCTGCCGACGGTGCTCGTCAACCACTACCCGCTGGTGCGGGAACCGACCGACGTCCTGCGGTACCCGCTGTTCGCCCAGTGGTGCGGCACCGTCCGCACCAGAGACTGGCACGTGCGCTTCGACGCGGCCACAGTCGTCTACGGGCACCTGCACATCCCCCGCACCACCTTCCACGACGGGGTGCGTTTCGAAGAGGTCTCCCTCGGCTACCCCCGCGAGTGGCAACCCCGAGGGCCCGTGCCCGACCCGGTACGCACCATCAACCCGGCAGACGACGTACGCCGACGCTCGTCCGTCAGCGGCTGAGCCCGACACCGAGGAGCACCTCGACGGCCTCGGACACCGAGTCCACGATGACGTCCGGCGCAGGCCCGACGAACGCCCACGAGTCGGGCCGACGCTTCGGCTGCAACCAGATCGTGAGCAGCCCCGCCGCATGGCCACCGGCGATATCGAGAACGAGGTTGTCACCGATCATCCACCCGCTCGGGCCACAGCCGCTTCCACAACGTTCAGCGGCGAGACGGAAGATCTCAGGGTCCGGCTTGCGAATACCGACGTCACCAGAGACGCACCAACCGTCGACAAGCTTGTCCAACCCGGTCTTGCGAATCTTCCCCAGCTGGTTGTCTGGCATCCCGTTGGTCACGACACCAATTCGCCAGCCTCCACGACGTAGTCGCTTCAAGGCATCTACGTCGTCCGGGTGACACGACACCAGCTCAGGCATCCGGCGGCGGTACTGCCCCCACAACTGCTTCGGCGGTGCGGACAGGTCGAACGTCTGACAGACGGTCGCGAAGAAGCTGTCCATCGGCCCCGAGTGGTGCGCGTCAGCCATGAGCAGGAAAGTCAGCGCGGCCTCATCGAGCCCTTGGGCGACGACAAACTCCTCCGCCCACGCCAGAAATGCCCTGTCACGATCCACCAGTGTGTCGTCAAGGTCGAACAACGCCAGCGGCTGCACACTTCGAACGATAGCCATACGTGCCCCGGAGCGGAACACGATGCACGTTCCGGCTCGCCTCGTCCACATAACGCGAGATCTTGGACAGTTTCCGTCGTCGTCGAACGGAAAGTGTCCAAGATCTACGGATCACCGCGCCTCGGCCTCCGACAATCCGAGGCGGCTGGCGACCCGCCGCCGCATCCGGACCTGCACGCTCGTTCGCAGCCGAAGCTTACGCTCCCGCGAACACCCGCACGCCTCGAAACCCTCGTAACCCAGCCCTGCCCCGAGACTGCCGCTCTACCTTGGCGCCGATCTTGCAGTTTCGGATGTTGATTCAGGCAGGATGCCCCTTTTGCTGGGACAGAAAGTGCAAGATCGCGCGGAGGCCGGTCGATCATGGAGTTGTGGTGCCTGGTTTGGGGGCCAGGGGGGCGGTTTGTTACCCACCACAACTCCATGATCGACCGGGTGGTGCGGGGTTGGCGAGCGAGCTGGCCGGTCAGCTGGCGTAGACCTCCAGGGTGGACAACTGCCCTGCTGGCCAGCCCGTGTTGCCGGTTACGGTGATCCGCACGTGGCGGGCCTGGGTTGCGGTGAACGTCAGCGTCACCTGGTTGCCGCTGGCCGGGTTGAAGACCCGCCCCGCCGAGCCGACGAGCGTGCCGAAGCTGCCCCCGTCGGTGCTTCCCTGCACGGAGAGCGTCTGCGTCCGCGTCGCCCAGGCCGACGACGGCGGCAGCTTCAGCACCACCCGCCCGACCGTGCGCGTCGCGCCCAGGTCGACCTGCACCCACTGCGGGAAGGCGTTGTTGTTGCTCTCCCAGTAGCTGTTCGCGTCACCGTCGACCACGTTGCCCGACCCGTAGCTCTGGACGTGGCCGCTCTCGCTCGTGGACCGGCCCCGGGCCAGGTCCGCGTTGGCCGCGGCGTCCGTGGTGACGGTGACCGCCGAGGACGCGCTGGAGGTGTTGCCGGCGGCGTCGCGGGCGACGACCGTGAAGGTGTACGCGGTGGAGGCGCTGAGCCCGCTCACCGTCGCCGTGGTGCCGGTGACGGTGGCGACGACTGTGCCGCCCTGGCGGACCTGGTAGCCGGTCACTCCGGTGTCGTCGGTGGAGGCCGTCCAGGCCAGGGACACGCTCGTCGAGGTCTTGCCGGTGACGGTGAGGCCGCTCGGGGCGGTTGGTGGGTTGTCCGGGGTGGTGCTGCCCGCGTACACCTCGACCTTGGCAAGCTGGCCCGCCGGCCAGCCGGTGTTGCCGGCGATGCTCAGCCGGACGTAGCGGGTCGTGGTGGTCGTCAGCGTGCGGGTGACGGTGTTGCCGGTGGCCGGGTCGAAGGCGAACGCGGAGGCCCCGGCGATTGTCGAGAAGGAGCTGCCGTCGACGCTGCCCTGCACGGTGATGGTCTGGGTGCGTGCGCCCCAGCCGGAGGGCAGTCGTACCACCAGTTTGTTGACCTGGTGGCTCGCGCCGAGGTCGACCTGCCACCAGTGCGGGAAGGACCCGCCGCCGCTCTCCCAGTAGCTGCCGGCGTCGGAGTCCACCGCGTTCGACGCTGGGAAGGGGCCGTTCTGGCTGCTGGCCGAGGTGGATCGACCGGCGGCGAGGTCGCCGCCGGTCGGGGGTGGGGTGCCGACCATCGGTGGGGTGGGGCGGACCGGGGTGAGGGCGAGTTGTCCCTTGAGCATCCGGCCGCCGTCGGCGGTGATGCGCAGGTAGTAGTCGGAGGAGCAGGCGACGCCGTCCTCGTCGAGGGCGCGGATGTTCGCGCCGGCCGGGGTGGTGGCCTGGGTCTCGGAGGTCTTGGCGATCTGGTTGCCCTCGTTGTATTCGTCGTACATGGAGACGTACAGGCCCTGGGAGCCGAGCCGGACCATGTTGTAGATGTGCCGCCAGTAGAAGTCGCCGTGCTTGCGGTGGCCGCCGGCGAGGTCACCTGGCATCACACAGGGCAGGTAGTCGATGCCGCGTGCCGCGCAGTCGGCCATGTCGCCGACGTTGACGTTGTTGTAGTAGGAGTCCAGTTCCTCGACGGTCCTGGCCCGGTAGACCATCCACGGCGAGATCGCGTGGAACGCGTGGTAGACGTCGAGGAAGCCGGGGCGGGAGTCCTCGATGCCCTGCCGCCACCAGGTGGGGACGCCGCCGATGACGTAGCAGCCCTGGGCCTTGAACCAGTTGATGACCTCCAGGCAGGGCCCGGGGGTGAAGGGGCGGCTGGGCTCGCTGAAGCCGAAACCCCAGATGCAGACGACGGGTTTGCCGTTCTGCCGGGCGTACGCCGACGACGCGGTGTGCGCGGCCATCTTCGTCGTCCAGTCGGTCTTGATCTCCGACTGGAAGGTGAGCCAGTCGGTGACGTCGTACATGATGTAGAACTTGCGGTTGTAGCGTTCGGCGGCGGAGCGCACCTTCTGGGCCATCGCGTCGCGGGTCGGGCCCTCGTCGCCCATCGGGTTGAACCGTTGCAGGGCGGCGGTGTCGCAGCCATACTCCTGCATCCAGCGGAAGTGGGTGTCCACGGTCTGCTGGTCGTACGAGGAGAAGAGGGTGGCCGGCTGGCCGTTGCCCAGGTTGGGGTACGCGGTGGGGTAGCTGCGCGTGTACTCGCGCATGTCCGGCCAGGACACGATCGTGGTGTTGGCGGGCGACGGCGGCTGGAAGCGGTCGCGGCTCCAGTGCCACCACCCGCCGATCGGCGCGGAGTCGCCGGGAGCGCTGAACCACCCCTGGTAGCCGACGGTCACCTTGCCGACCACGTCCCCGGGGGGACTTGCGGCGTGCGCGGGGCTGGCCAGGTTGCCGAGCAGCTCGGAGCTGGAGGCGGTGGCGAGGGCGGACCCGGCCAGAACCGATGTGACGAACCTGCGGCGGGACACCGCCATGGGGACCACTCCTTCGGGACGGAAGGCATTGACGGCCATCGTGGCAGCAATGGATGCCGACCCGCAAGAGTTAGACTGTTCAATGAAATTCCTGATCAGATGACGGGAATTACGTGCTGGCAGGTCAGTGGCTGATGGCTTGCTCCAGCGCCCGCACCGGGGACAGGATCTGGCCGCCGGCCTGGCGGCGGCGGGCGTCGCGGACCGTCATCCGTACGCCCTCGGTGAAGCCGATCTTGGGGTACCACCCGAGCAGCTCCCGCGCCTTCCTGATGTCCAGCGCCATGTTGCGCACCTCCCCCGGCCACGGCAGCGGCTCGTAACGGGCCGCGTTGCCGACGCCGGACGCCTCCCGGACGGTGTCGTAGACCTCGTTCACGCTCGTCTGTCGACCCGAGGCGATGTTCACCATCCCCACCCCGGGGTGGTGACAGGCGACGGCGATCGCCTCGGCGACATCGCTGACGTGGATGAAGTCCCGGGTCTGCGTACCGTCGTCGTAGATCACCACCTGTCGGCCGCCGAGCAGCGCATCCGCCATCAGGGACACCACGCCGCAGTCGCTGCCCTCCTGCCGCGGCCCGTAGACGTTGCCGAACACCATCGAGGTGGACGACAGGCCGTGCTGACGGGAGTACCAGTCGAGGTAGTGAACGCCGGCGGCCTTGCTCACGCCGTACGGGCTCACCGGCGCGATCGGGTGGTCCTCGCGAACCGGCAGGTCGTGGGCGGCGACGCTGCCGAAGACGGCGCTGCTCGCCGCGTTGATGACCAGCCGTACGCCGCCACGGGCGCAGGCGTCCAGCACGTTGACCGTGCCGAACACGTTCACGTCGGCGTCGTACAGGGGTGACCGACGGGCCGCCGGGACGCTCGGCTGCGCGGCGAGGTGCACCACCACGTCCGGCTGCCACTGGTGGATGACCTCGACACCCTCGGGCGTACGGATGTCACCCGAGACGACGTCCGCCTCGGTCAGCCCTCCGTACGCGGCGTCGGCCAGGTTCTCGATCCGGCCGGTGGAGAAGTTGTCGAGCACCCGGACCTGGCTGCCCATCAGCATCAGCCGGGCGACCACGTGGCTGCCGATGAAGCCGGCCCCTCCGGTCACCAGCACGCGCCGGGGCATCAGGTCCGTCGGCGGGTCGACACCGACGGCGGGAACGGGCAGATCCATGGGGAACTCCTCGGAACGACGGGGCTGTCGGCCCACTGCGGCACCAGACGGCCGGGCACGACCGTAACCCACCAAACACCCAGCAAACGGACGTTTCACGCAACGATCTGGGCATATATGGGTGGTTCAAGACGAAGAGTCCCGTTTTTGCCAATCCGGGACTAATGGGGCATTTGTGACTAGTAGCTTACTCCCGGGGTGCTCGCCTGCATGCCCTCGAAGCACCTGACGGAGAAGGAGGTGTGCGCGTTGAGGAAGACCCCCGGTCCCGTCACCGCGGACTCGACTCCGTTGCCGGGCAACGACAACGCGAGCCCGCACGACCTCGCCACCACACCGAGATCCGAGGTGTCACAGCGCCCGGAGATCCCGCTGCAACTCCAGGAGCTGTTCGCCCGCTACGAGCAGACCACCCGGGTCGAGCAGCACAGACGGCGGGCCCGCGTGGTGGTGCTCGAGGCGAACGACACGGCCACGACGCCCGACCGCCTCGACGAGGAGTTCGACGTGGCCGTCCGACTCCCGGTGCCGACCTGCGCCGAGGAGTTCGCGCGGGTGCTGGCGAGCGTCCGCCCTCGACTCCTGCTCCTCAAGCACTCCCTGGAGAGCATCGACGACCGCATCGTCACCAGCTGCCTGAGTGCCGGTGTCGAGATCATGGTGCTGGCCCGACCCGTCTACGGCCTGCTGCGGGCGCCGGCCATGGCCCGCTTCGGCGGGCTGCCCTGGATCCGGCTGGGATCGGGCGCCGGCCGGCCCCGTGGCGAACGGCTGAAACGGTTCTTCGACGTCGGCGTGACCCTGCTCAGCGCCGTCGTGGTGGTGCCGCTGATCGCGGTGATCGCCGCCGTGGTGTCGTTCACCGGCCCACCGTTCTACCTCCAGCAACGCGTCGGCGCGGGCGGCCGGCTGTTCCGGGTCGTCAAGTTCCGGACCATGCGGGTCGGCGCCGAGCAGGCCACCGGGCCTGTCCTGGCCCTGCCGGACGACGCCCGGATCACCCGGCTGGGCCGCTGGCTACGGCGGTCCCGGCTGGACGAGGTACCCCAACTTTGGAACGTGCTGCGCGGCGAGATGAGCCTCGTCGGGCCCCGCCCGGAGCGACCGGAGTTCATCGCCGGCTTCACCCGGCTGCCCGACTACGACCTGCGGCACCTCATCCGACCGGGGCTGACCGGTATCGCGCAGCTCACCGGCGGGTACGCCGCCACCGTCGAGGACAAGCTCCGGTGTGACCTGCTCTACCTGAACTGCCGGTCGATGCGGGTCGACCTGGCGCTGCTCCTGCTGACCGTCGTCGAGCTGTTCCGGGGGTTCCCCCGTGGCTAGTACGGCCGACGCGGCCGGAACCCGGATCACCCGCAACACGGCAAGCATGCTGGCCGCGCGGGTGGTCATGGCGGTGTCCGGGCTGGTCTCGGTGCCGGTCGTCTACCAACGGCTCGGGCCCCGGGAGTTCGGGATCTGGGTCGTGCTCGCCGGCCTGCTGGCGATGGCCGCCCTGATCGACCTCGGGCTCGGCTCCGCACTGGTGCGCGAGGTGGCTCGGGCCGAGAGCGCGGC
This sequence comes from Micromonospora sp. NPDC003944, assembly GCF_053605225.1. Classification (NCBI taxonomy): domain Bacteria; kingdom Bacillati; phylum Actinomycetota; class Actinomycetes; order Micromonosporales; family Micromonosporaceae; genus Micromonospora; species Micromonospora sp. NPDC003944. Next base: position 101,983 of record NZ_JBSGIV010000011.1, on the reverse strand, counting down.
GGACCGGGACCTGGTACGCCGGCTGCTCGGGCTGGGGCTCGGCTGGGCCGTGCTGCTGGGCCTGCTCACCCTGGGGGCGCTCGGCGCCTGCTGGCCGTGGCTCGCCGGGCTGTTGCGCCTGGGTGACCTGGCCGACGAGGCGTGGCACGCCACCCTCTGGCTGGTGGTCGGCCTGGTGGCCGGTGCGGTGGAGCTGCCGTGGCGGGCCGTGCTCGAAGGGGGCCAACGGTACGGATCCCTCGCCGCGATCAGCGCCGGCACCGCGATCCTCGGCGCAGCCCTCGCCATCCTGGTGGTCCGCCTCGGCGGCGGCCTGGTGGCGTTGGCCGCCTCGGGCGCCGCGACCGGTGTGATCCGTACCCTCCTGCTCGCCGCGACGACCCGCCGCAAGTGCCCGGACCTGTCCCCCCGGTGGGGGCGCACGGACCTGGCCGACATCCGCCGGATCGGCGGCTACGGGCTGCGGGTGCAGGTGTCCAGTGGCGCCGGCATGGTCAACGTGGAGGTCGACCGTCTCGTCCTCGGTGGCGCCTTCGGCCCCGCCGTGGCCGGCGGCTTCGACCTGGGCAGCCGCCTGCTCAACCTGCTTCGACTGCCCCCGGGTTTCGCCCTCATCGTGCTCTTCCCCGCGGCGGTCGCCCGCACCGTCACCCGGGGCACCGGCTGGCTGGACTCGTTCTACCTGGCCGCCACCCGGTACCTCGCGCTGTTCCTCGCCCCGGCCACGGCGGCCCTGATGGTCAGCGCCGACCCGCTGGTCCGACTGTGGCTGGGGCACCAGGTCCCCTGGGCCGCGGCGAACATCATGATCCTCGCCCCCGCGTACGCCCTGAACCTGATCACCGGCGCGGCGACGATCGCCGCCCGCGCCGAGGGCCGGCCCGGCCTGGAGACCCGCTACGTGGTGCTCTCCGTCGTGCTCAACCTGGCCCTCACCGTGCCGTTGCTGCTGCTGTGCGGGCCGCTCGGCGTACCGCTGTCGACCGCTCTGGCGGTGGTGCTCAGCACCGGGTACTTCCTGGTCTACTTCCACACCGCAACGGCCCGGCCGCTGGCCCCGCTGGTGCGGGCGGTCTGGCCGCCACTGGCCGCGGCCGTCGCGGCCGGGTTGGTCACCGCGGCGGCCAGCCGGTACCTGCCGGACGGCCCGGGACGACTCGACGCCGCCCTCGCCGTCTCCAGCCGCACGGCGTTGACCCTGCTCGTCGCCGGCACGCTGCTTGCCGTCGGCGGACACGTGGGCGCGAGCGACCGGATGCGGCTGCACCGGCTGCTGCGCGCACCGGCCGCCGTGCTGTCACCGAGCACGGGAGGGCCACGATGAGCGTCGACCGTCGCACCGCCAGGTGCGTGGTGTGCGGGCCCCGGCAGGCCCACCGGCCCGAACTCGGCGGGCTGCTGCGCCGCTGCGCGGGCTGCGGCTTCGGCTGGACGGCGCAGGAGCAGGCCGAGAAGGACGGTCGCTACGACGAGGACTACTTCGCCGAGGGTGGTTACGACGACTACTTCCGGGCCGCGCCACGCCGTTTCGAGGCGCGGCGGCGACTGCGGTGGCTGCTCTCCACCGTCCGCCCCACCGTGCTGCTCGAAGCCGGTCCCGCCGGGGGGTACTTCCTCGAAGCCGCCCACCAGGCGGGCATCACCGCCAGCGGCATCGAGGTCAGCCACGCCGCCGCCCAGTTCGCCCGCGACCACCTGCACATGCCCGTACGCCAGGGCTACTTCGAAACCATCGCACCCACACTCACCGCCGACGTCGTCTGCGCCTTCCACGTCCTCGAACACGTCGAAGACCCCCGCGCCTTCCTGCACGCCGCCCACACCGCCCTCACCCCCGGCGGCTGGCTCGCCCTCGAAGTACCCAACATCGCCTCCGCCGCCGCCCACCGACTCGGCACCGACTGGCCCGCCATCGCTCCCGCGTACCACCGGTGGCACTTCACCCCGGACACGCTGAGCCGGATGCTCGTGGAGTCCGGGTTCCGGGTGATCTCCCACGACACGGTCTTCTCCCGGTTCTACTGGCAACCGGCGGCGCGGCTGCGCAACGCCCGCGACCTGCTTGTCGCCGACGTCGCGGCCAGCCGCTCGCCCCGGGTGACACACCCACGACTCGGCGACCTGTTGCGGATCTTCGCCCGCCGCGACGACCGGGCGGTGTCGTGATGGGCGCCCCGCTGCTGTCGGTGCTGCTGGTCAGCTGGAACACCCGAGACCAGACCCGGCAGTGCCTGGAGTCACTGGCGTCCACCGCCGACCCGGACCTGGACTACGAGGTGGTGGCCGTGGACAACGGTTCGTCCGACGGCTCCGCCGAGATGCTCGCCGACCAACCCCGGGTCCGGCTGATCCGCAACAAGCACAACACCGGGTTCGCCGCCGCGGTGAACCAGGCGTACCGCCGGGCGAACGGGCAGTTGATCCTGCTGCTCAACAGCGACATCCGGTTCCACCCGGGCGCGCTGTCCCGGTTGGTCGACCACCTGCGGGAACGGCCGGACGTGGCCGGGGTCAGCCCGCTGTACCTCAACCCGGACGGCACCTTCCAGCAGCACTACGTCCAACAGCCCAGCTTCGTCGCCACCATCGCGCTGGTGACCGCGCTGCGCCGACTGCCCGGATTCCGTCAGGCGCTGCACCGGTTCCAGATGCGGGGCGAGGACTTCAGCCGGCCCCGGCAACTCGCCTCGGGCAGCTGCATGCTGCTGCGCCGCAGGGTGCTGGGACAGCAGACCATCTTCGACGAGACGTTCCCCGTCTACTGGAACGACGCCGTCCTCGCCCGGCAGCTCGACCAGGCCGGGCACCAGCTGTGGATGCTCCCGGACGCGGTGGTGACGCACAGCCGTGGCGCGTCCTGCCGGCTGCTCGGGCCGACCATCCGCTTCCGACACCTGCTGGGCAGCCTGGTCGGGTACCTGCGGCTGACCCAGCCCCGCTACCGGTTGCCGCTGTTCCGGGCCGCACTGCTCGCCGACCACCTGGTCAAGCGACTCTTCGGTCGATCCGTACAGCTGGGTCTTGGTGACCTGCTCGCCGCGCTGCGCGGCGACGTCGGCCCGCTGCCCGACGGTGACACCCGCGACTGGGTGGTGCTGTTCAGCCGGACCCGATGGTCCGTCGACGGGCACTCGACGGTGCTGGGGCAGTTGGCGCCCGGGCAACGGTTGCTCTTCGTCGACCCGCCGGGACACCGGCCGCGCTGGCGGTGCGAGGTGACTCCGATCGGTTCGGCGGCCTGGCACGCCGTCGCGCCGACCGTGCTGCCGCTGGGTGGCTCGGTGCCGCTCGTCAACTGGGTCAACCGACGGGTCGCGGCCGGCGCGCTGCGGAGCTGGCTGGACCGGCACGCCGGCGCCCGCCTGCTGCGACTCGACGACGAGCGCGCCCGCCCGGTGCTCGGCCGCCTCGGCGAGGACGAGGTGCTGCCCGCCGCAGCGCCCCGAGCGATGGAGCGGACGGGCCGTGGCTGAGCACACCACCACCCTCCGACCGGCTGTCGAGACGATCGACCCGCCCGCCGACGACCGCGACTGGGTGGTCATCTTCAGCGGCACGCCCTGGGCGAACGGCGCCCACCGGCAGCACGCGCTGGCCCGCGAGCTGACCGTGGACCACCGGGTGCTCTTCGTCGACCCGGCCGGGCACCTTCCGCGCTGGCGGCCGGAGATCCGGCAGGTGACCGACGGCCTGTGGCAGTGCGACGGACCGGCCCTGCTGCCGTTCGGTCGGCACCTGCCCCCGGTCAACCGGGTCAACCGCTGGCTCGCCGCACGCCTGCTGCGCCGGTGGCTCCGGCGGCGGGCGGCAGCCGTACGACTGCTGTGGCTGGACGAGGACCTGGCCGCGCCGGTCGCCGCACGGCTGGACGCGGCGGCCGTCGTCTACGACGCCACCGACCTGGACTGGACGTTCACCCGGCCCTGGAACCGTTGGCACCTGCGTCGCGCGCTGCGCTCCGCCGTCGGCGCCGCCGACCTCGTCCTCGCCTCATCCACCGCCCTACCGGACCGGATGCCCGCCTGCGACCCGGCGCCGGTGGTGCTGGCGAACGGGTGCGACCCGGACCGCTTCGCGCCGGACGGCCCGGTCGCGCCCTGGCTGCTCGGCCTGCGCCGACCACTGATCGGCTACAGCGGGGCGGTCGACACCCGGGCCTTCGACGCCGACCTCGTCGCCGCGGTGGCGCGGGCCCACCCCGAGTGGACGTTCGTCCTGATCGGGCCGTCCACCCGGGCCGGCCGTGCCCCGCTGGCCGGCCTGTCCAACGTGGTGCTCGTCGACGCCGTCCGCTTCGCGGACGTGCCGGGCATCCTGCGGGCCTGCGACGTCACCATCATCCCCTACCGGGTGGGCGGGCTGATCGACTACGTGCACCCGAAGAAGTGCTACGAGTACCTGGCCCTCGGCAAGCCCGTCGTCGCGACACCGCTGCCGGCGCTGGCCGCGCTCGCCGACACCATCACCCTCGCCGCCGACCCGTCGAGCTTCGCGGCGGCGCTCGCCGACGCGCTCGACCGCGCCGGAGCGCCGGAGGACGCCGCCCGACGCCGGGAGGTCGCCACCCGCAACAGCTGGTCGGCGCGGGGCGTCCAGCTGCGTGCCCTGGTGGCGGGGCTGCCGCGATGAGGGCGCCGATCGTCGCACCCGGTGTGGTGCTCGCCGGTGCCGGGCTGGGCGCGGTGGTCTCCGGGGTCACCCTGCTACCCGGGCCGGTCGGCCTGGCCGCCGCCATCGGAGTGCTGTGCGCCGGCGCGTTCCTGCTCTGGCCCTGGGCCGTGCTGCCGGTCGGCATCATCGGCGGCGCGGTGGTCGGCGCGGTACTCAGCGGCGGCGACGTGCGCGGCTACATCGCGGTGAAGGTGCTGCTGCTGGCCGCCGGCGGGGTCGCACTCGTGGTGCGGCACTGGCTGGGGGTGGAGAAGCGCGGCCGGCGCACCGTCGCCGACGTGGGCATGCTGGTGCTCGTCGGTCTGACAGTCGTGGCGGCCGCCTACGGTCTGGCCGTCGGAAACCTTCCGGCGGAGGTGCTTGTCGCCGCGTACCAGGTGGCCACGATCCCGGTGTACTTCTTCGTCGCCACCCACACCCTCACCACTCCCCGTCGGATCCTGGCCGCCGGCATCCTGTACGTGGTGCTGGCGGGGGTCTTCACCGCCATCTCGGTGACGGCACCGGGGCGGCACGGCGGGCTGATCACCCTCATGGCGATCCCCGCGCTGATCTGGGTCGCCGGCCGGGTGCGGGGTTGGCGTCGGGCCGGCGCCCTCCTGCTCGGTGGGTTCTTCGCCGTCGACGTGCTCCTCGCGTCGTACCGCGGTATCTGGCTCGCCGCGGCGCTGACCGGGCTGCTCATGCTGGTCCGCGGCGGCCGCACGGTCCGCGCCGGCCTGGCCGCCACCGCCGTCGCGGCGGTCGCGGTGGCCGGGATCCTCGCCCTGCAACCAGGAGTACGCGAGCGGGCCACAGAGATCAGCAAGGGGTTCGAGCAGTCCGCCGGTTACCGGGGCGTCGAATCCGAGGTGGGCCTGGGTGTGTTCGCCGACCAGCCGCTGGTCGGGGCCGGCCTCGGGCAGACCACCCAGGACATCTACCTGTCCGGCTTCACCTTCACCGACGTCGGGCCGGTGTACCACGCCTTCTACGTGACGGTGCTCGCCAACCTCGGGCTGGTCGGCCTCCTGCTGGTCCTCTGGCCGATCCTGCGCAGCATCCGCGTCGGCCTGCGGGCTCGGGACGGCGTCGCGCTGCCGTTCGCGGCGCTCTCCTGCGGGTTCCTGGCCGCCGCCCTCTTCGCCGCGCCGACCGACGGGCACTGGGAGCTGGGCCTGCTGCCGGCACTGACCCTCCTCACGGCGCACCACGAGGGCGTACGGCGGCGACGGCTGGCCCGGCCACCGCTGCTGCGCGGCGCCCTGGCCCGAACGGGAGTGGCGGCATGAGAGCAGCCGACGCCACCGCCGTGGTGGTCACCCACAACTCGGCGCGGCAGATCGTCGCCGCCCTGACCGCGCTACGGCAGGCGCGGGTGCCGGTGCGGTTGGTGGACAACGCCTCCACCGACGGCACCGTCGACCTCGTCCGGCAGCGCTTTCCGGAGGTGACGGTCCTCGCCAGCGCCACGAACACCGGGTTCGCCACCGCCGTGAACCGGGCCGCCGCCGGGGTCGACACCGACGTGGTGCTCCTGGTCAACCCGGACTGCGTGGTCGCCCCCGGCACGGTGGCGGAACTCGTCCGGGTTCTGCGCGACCGACCGTCGGTGGGCATCGCGGGCCCACGGCTCGTCGACGCGCACGGCCGGGTGGCGATCAGCGCCCACCGCTTCGAATCCCTCGTCACCGTGCTGGCCAGCCGGTTCGGTGGGGCGTTGGTGCCGGTTCCGCTGCGGCGGCTGCTCAGCGGCCGGCAGCGCCGGGCCGCGTACGACGCCTGCGTGCGCGGGGCGCGACCGGTGGCCGTGGACTGGCTCTCCGGCGCCTGCCTGGCGGTGCGGCGCGAGCTGTTCGAGGCCATCGGCGGCCTCGACGAGGGCTACTTCCTGTACTACGAGGACGAGGAGCTGTGCCTCCAGGCGGCCCGACGCGGGGCCGAGGTGCTCTACGTGCCCTCGGTGAGCGCTGTGCACACCGGCGGCGCGAGCAGTTCCGACCCGGCCTGGATCTGGCCCCACCTGTACCGCAGCATGCTGCGGTTCTTCGCCCGCCACCGAGCCGGCACCCTGCGTGCCGTACGCGGCGCGGTGCTGTTGCGGGCGCTGATCGGTATCGGACTGGCCGGGGCACGGATGCCCCTGCAACCACGGGCCGGGACGGCCCGACTGCGGGCCTGGACCCGCGTCGGCCGCATCGCGGTCAGCCGACCTGAGACGAGAGGAGGAGCGTGATGCACGTCCTGACAACTGTTGTCGGCAAGCGCACCGAACACTGGACGGACCTGTTCGACGTCCTGTGCGACCAGCCGGACGTCACCCTGACCGTGCTCGCCGCGGACGTGTCCCCGGGGACCCGACGCGAACTGGCCCGGCTGGCCCGCCGGCACCGCCGACTGCGGTACTACGTGGTCCCGCACCTGCTCGGCGAGTCGGTGACCGGGCACATGGCCTCGGTGCTGTTCCGGCTCCCCGGACAACACGACGTGACCACCGCCCGCCCGGACGTCCTGCACGTCATCGGCGAGGCCGCGTACCTCACCACCTGGCAGGCCCTGCGGCTGCGGCAACGCTGCTGGGCCGGGGTGCCCACCACGTTGTACGCCGCGCAGAACGTGGTCACCCGCTTTCCGGTGCCGTTCCCCCGGATCGAGCGGCAGTCCTACCTGTCCGTCGACCACGCCTTCCCGATCACGCCCGCGGCGTTGAACGTGCTGCGGATCAAGGGTTACCGGGGCCCGGCCACGATCGTGCCGCTCGGTGTGGACACCCGCCGGTTCCGCCCACAGCCCGCCGAGCCGGCCGCGCACCCGTTCACCGTCGGGTTCGTCGGGCGGTTCGAGCCGCACAAGGGCGTGGGCGACCTGCTGCGCGCCGCCGAGCTGATCGACTGCGACGTGTCACTCGTCGGCGACGGCAGCCTCAGCGGCGAGATCGAGCGGGCCGCGGCGCGCCGGCCGGGCCGGGTGCACCGGCACGGCTGGGCCGGGCACGCGGAGCTGCCCACGCTGCTCAACGGCATGGACGTGTTGGCGATGCCGTCGGTCGAGGTGGTGCAGCGCAACACCCTGCCGTGGATCGGCATCCCGCTGCGCGAGCAGTTCGGCCGGGTGCTCGTCGAGGCGATGGCGTGTGGCGTACCCGTCGTCGGCAGCGACGTCGGCGAGATCCCGTACGTGGTGGGCGACTCCGGCCTCGTCTTCCCGGCCGGCGACGTCCCCGCACTCGCCGCCCGCCTCGCGCGACTGCGCGACGACCCCGCACTCGCCGGACAGCTCGCCAACCGAGGGTTGTCCCGCGCCGGCGCCGAGTTCGGCTGGGACCGCATCGCCGACACCCTCTGCACGACCTGGCGCGGACTGCGGTCCCCGACCCGGTCCCTCCGCACACCGCCCGCCGAGGCCGGGCACCCAACCAGAGAGGCGATCGCCTGATGAGCGCGTCGATAGATGTCAAAGGTCTGCTCGGTGCCTCCTGGCGCCGGGTGGGCGTGCCGCTGCTCGGCCTGTGCGCGGGCCTGGCCGCAGCCCAGGGAGTCACCCAGCTCCTTCCGGCCCGCTACGAGGCGGAGGCCAGCGTGCTGGTCAGCGCCGAACAGACCGACGAGGACCGGCCGGTGGACCTGACCCTCGCACAGAACCTCACGCCCACCATCGCCCGCCTGGTCGGGTCTCGGGAGGTCGCGCTCGAAGCGGCGCGGTCGCTGCAACTGCCCGAGCGGGCGGTGGTGGGCCACGTCAGCGGCGAGTACGAACTCGGGCTCCAGATCATCACCGTGCACGCGAGCGCCGGCACCGGTACGCAGGCCGCCGCGATCGCGAACGCCGCCTCCCGGGCCGTCAGCCAACAGCTGGGCCGGCTGGACATGGGCGGCTCCACGAGCATCAACGCCCGGGTGCTCGACACCGCCAGCCCGCCGGCGCGGCCGGCGTTCCCCAAGCCGCTGCTCAACGGCGTGCTCGGGGCCCTGGCCGGGCTGCTGGCCGGCTGGGGCGCGACCATTCTGCGCGACCGCTTCGACAGCCGGCTGCGCGACATCGGTCAGATCGAGGCGCGCCTGGGCCTTCCGGTGGTCGGGGTGCTGCCGAAGCTGCCGCGCCGGTTCGCCCGCCATCACGCCGCCGCGCTGTACGCCCGCACCGACGTCGCCGACGCGGTACGCGCCGCGATCTCCACGCTGAGTGTGCTCACCGCTCCCCTGCCCCGTCGGCGGTTGTTGGTCACCAGCGCCCATGACGACGACGGCAAGGCGCTGGTGACCGCCCTGCTCGGTCTCGGCATGGCCGACGAGCACTGCCGGGCCACGCTCGTGGACGGGGCGGTACGGGACCCGGTGCTGTCGGGCCACTTCCCGGACGCCCCGCACACCTGGCAGCAGGTGCTGGCACAGAAATCCCCGCCGGTGCGCCTTGTCGACTTCCCCACCCTGACCGTGCTGCCGGCCGAGCCCCGCGAGGGCGCCGACACCGAGGCCCTGCACGAGTTGGGTGGGCTGCTCAACGCGCTTGGCGAGGACGAGGACTGCGTGATCGTCCACGCGCCGCCGATCCTTGCCGGACGGGAGATCTCGGCGTTCGCCCAGCACGCGGACGGCGTGCTGCTGGTCGTCCGCGCCGGGCGGACCGACCTGGACGTCAGCACCCGGGCGGCCCGGCTCGTCCAACAACTCGGGCTTCCGTTGGCCGGTGTCGTGGTGATCGGGGCGGTGTCCCGGACGGACCACCGGCCGAGCAGCGAGCAACCGGCCCTGGTGCCGGGCGCGAGCCCGGATGCCCTGGCGCTGCCGGCGACGAAGGCGGGCGCCCAGGGCGCGGTGATCCGTGAGCTGGTCAGCGCCCTGGTCGAGGACAAGTCCGGGCCACCCGGACGACACCGCCGGCAGAGCCAGAGCACTGGCGAGTCGGCCGCGGCCGGCAGGACTGTGGAGGGCACGACGGTGCAGGGCACGACGGTCGAGCGCACGCCCGTCGAGCGCACGCCCGTCCAGAGCGCGACGCCCGACCGGGAGCCGATCGCGGGTACGACGACCGCGCGTGCCCCGGTCGCCACCGTGCCGGCGCCCGCGCAGGCGCCGGCCCTGCCGACCCGGATCGAGGACGCCGTCACCGAGCCGAACCCGCGGGTGACGGACGTCCCGGACCGGCCCGAGCAGGTGCCGACGCCCACCGCCCAGCCCGAGCCCGCGGGGCCGGCCTGGGGCGGCGCTCCCGCCGCGTCGGGTGTGCTCGGTCGGCCGTTGGCCCGGCCCGAGACGCCCTGGCGACCGCCGGTGGCGGAGGCGACGCCACGGGAGCCGTCCCGGGAGGCCCCGACGGGCAACCTGGCGAACCACTGGCCGGTCTTCGGGCAGGAGCTGCTGGCCGCCGGGCGGCCGAGCGCGGAGCAGCCCTCCACCGGGTCCATCGTCCTGCGCCGGGCCGTGGCCGTCGGCGACGCCGACCGCTGGGGCTGACGACGACCGGAGCAACGCCCGCCATCCGCCGAGCCGACCGCACGAGACACCGACAAGGAGATCAACCGATGAGTGAGATGTTGGTACCGACACAGGCGACCGAACCGTCGCTTGACGACCCCCGCGCCCTCTACTGCGACCTGCTGAAGAAGGCCTTGACCCGGTACGTCTTCCGTGAGACGTGGATGCCCTACCAGCCCCGCCAGGGGTCCCTGCACGGCAAGATCCTGCAACGCGGTCGGCACCTGCTGCAACGGAAGGGTCTGGAGTTGGTGCTCCAGTTCCCCTTCGACGCGGAGGCGCGGGCCACCGGCCGGGACTGGCCGCCGGAGGCGGAGACCATGATCGGGCTGCGTCGGTTGGACAACCTGGAGCGGTGCGTCAAGGACGTGCTGGAGCGGGGTGTGCCCGGTGACCTGATCGAGACCGGCGTGTGGCGGGGCGGGGCGGTCATCTTCATGCGCGGGATGCTGCGCGCCTACGGCGACCGGGACCGCGCGGTGTGGGTCGCGGACTCGTTCCGCGGCCTGCCGAAGCCGGCTCCGCACCGGGTCGAGGACGTCGAGGACGCGCTCTGGCAGGTGCCGTTCCTGGCCGTGTCGCTGGAGCAGGTGAAGGCGAACTTCGAGCGGTACGGACTGCTCGACGATCAGGTCCGGTTCCTCAAGGGGTGGTTCTCGGACACCCTGCCGACCGCGCCGGTGGAGCGGATCTCGGTGATGCGTCTGGACGGGGACCTCTACGACTCGACGATGGTGGCGCTTCGCTCGCTCTACCCGAAGCTCTCCGTCGGGGGCTACGTGATCATCGACGACTACCACGCGGTACGCGGCTGCAAGCAGGCCGTCGACGACTTCCGCGCCGAGCACGGCATCGTCGACGAGTTGCACCAGGTGGACTGGACGTGCCGCTACTGGCGGCGGTCGCGCTAGACCCGCGTCGACGGAGACGGCGGGTGGGAGATCCGAGGATCTCCCACCCGCCGTCGTCGTTTCGTTGGTCGGCTCAGTTGGCCGGCGGTGTCTGCGGGTTCGCGGCGAGCCACTGTGCCACCCGGTCCTCGCGCAGAGCGGTGAAGAGCGCCGAGGCCCGGACCTCGTCCAGCCGCACCGCCGACCCGGCCGGGGTCTGCAGGTTCGCGTCGCTGAACGGGACGGTGACGAACTGGACCGTCTCCGGCTTGACCTTGCGCAGCGCGAGAGCGAGGTCGGTGAGGTTCAGGTCCCGGTCGATGATCAGCGACTCGGCCGCCGTGGTGAGCACCCGGTCGAGCCGGGTCGGGCTGGTGAGCAGACTCGTCGCGGTGACCCGCTCGGCCAGCGCGCGTACCACGAGCTGCTGGTCGTGGATGCGGCCGAAGTCGCCGCCGGGCACGCCGTGCCGCTGCCGCATCAGGTCGTCGGCCGCCTTGCCGTCCAGGTCGTGGCACCCGGCGGGCCAGGTGACGCCGGTGTCCGAGGACGTGACGGTGTACGGCAGGCAGACGGTGATGCCCTCCACCGCGTCCACGAGCTTGCGGACGGCGGCGAAGTTGGCCACCAGCACACCGTCGAGCGGCAGCCCGGTGAGCTTGGCGACCGTCTCGGCGGCAAGTGCGGCCCCGCCGAAGGCGAACGCGGCATTGATCTTGTTTGGTCCGCCGGCCCAGTTCTGCCCGGCTGCGGGCACGTCGACGTAACTGTCCCGTGGGATGGAGACGACGCTTGCCGCCTCCCTGGCGGCGTCGACGTGCACCAGCATGATGGTGTCCGACCGCTGCCCCGGGTAGAGGTTCTGGTCCGGCTCGCCGTCGCGGGAGTCCGACCCGAGCAGCAGGAGGTTGAGCGGTCCCGACTCCCACCGGCGCTCGTCGTGGGTTCCCTGACCCAGGATGTCCTCGCGCTGCACCCTGCTCTCGTAGCGGTGCTTGAGGCCGAAGCCGGCGGTGACCAGGCCCGCGCAGAGCAGCCCGACCATCAGCAGCAGGGCGAGGCCCGCCTTCTTCCAGCCCGCCATCGCCCGCCACCGCGACGGCGCCGGCATGGCTGTGCGGCCGGGGATATCGGTCACCATCTTGACCACCTCTGCACGAACTCTCGGGGCGCTGAACCTGTTGCGGGGCAAGGGATGCAGCCATCTCGCCCCACTCGTGACGTATTTAATCACTCTTTAGGGTCTCTATGCCGCTTTATCCTCTTTGCCCGATTCTCCGGTGCGATTCTGGCCTTCGAGTTGACGAGGGAGTTGGCATGTACGGAGTACCCACCAAGGGGCCACACATCGGCGGTGGCCTCGCCGCCACCGGGGTCGCCATTCAGTCCTGGCTGCTGGTCGGCGTCGGGCTGGTCGTGCTGGGTCTGGCACTGTGGCTCGTCGCCATGCTGGGCCGCGAGCGATGACGGGTCCCCGACGCGGGCCCTGGCTGCGCGCCACCGCTGGCGGCCTGATCGGAGTCGCCATCGCGCTCGCCACGCTGTGGCGGTGGCACGACATCGCCAGCGCCGAGGCCTGGCTGAACGCCCACCTGGTGAACGCCGTCGGGTTGGCGGACAGCAAGTCCATCGGCGCAGCCGTGATCTTCCCACTGGACGAGCGCTGGGTCGGGTTCATGGTCTCCAGCGGCTGCTCGGTCGCGATGTTGCTGATCCCGCCGATCGTGCTCGCGTCGACGCTGATCGGGTTCCGCCGCATCTCACTGACGCGTGGGCTCAACGCCCTGGCGCTCGCCGTCGTGCTGCTGGTCACGGTGAACCAGATCCGACTCGGCGCGGTGGTGGTCTCCATGCAGACCTGGGGCTTCAAGCTCGGCTACGAACGCAGTCACGTGCTGATCGGCTCGGTGATCACGACCGCCGGTCTGATCGCCGTCACGATCCTCTTCGTGGTCCTGGTCAGCCGGACCAAGCGGATCTCCGGGGCGGCCGCAAGTGTCCACTGAGACCCAGTCGCTCGCCCTGCTCAACACGGCGGCGTTCCTGCTGTGCGTCAGCTTCTGCGCGTACGTGCTGAGCATCCTGGTGTTCCACCTGAAGAGCGGGCGTAGTCGGGGCGGCAGCCCGGACAGCTTCGACTGGCACATCATCGTGCCGTGCCGTAACGAGGCGTCGGTCATCGGCGACACCGTGCGGCGACTGCTGTGCGACTTCCCGCAGGCGACCGTCTGGTGCGTCGACGACGCGTCCGACGACGGCACGCTTACCGAGCTGGCGGCCTTCGCCGACCAGCCGCGGGTGCACGTCGTCAAACGACAGCTGCCCGACGCGCGGCAGGGCAAGGGTGCCGCGCTCAACGCGGCCTGGCGACGCATCGAGCAGTCGTTGCCCGCCAACGTGGACCGGACCCGGGTGATCGTCGGCGTGCTGGACGCGGACAGCCGACTCGACCCGCAGGGTCCCGTCGCCCTCTCCGGCCGCCAGTACTTCGGCGCGGCCGAGGTCGGCGCGGTACAGGTGGAGGTGCGGATGCTCCAGTGCGCGCCCCGCCGGTACGCGCAGCCGACAGAGGTCAGCAGCTGGGGACGGCTGCTGATCCGGCTCCAGGACATGGAGTTCCGCGCACCGATCGCCGCCATGCAGTCGCTGCGACGACGCACCGGCAGCGTGGCGATGGGCGGCAACGGGCAGTTCACCCGACTGTCGTTGCTCAACGAGATCGCCGACCAGCACGGCACCCCGTGGCACGGCGCTCTCCTGGAGGACTTCGAGCTGGGCCTGCACATCCTGCTGGCCGGCGGCCGCACCGAGTACTGCCCGGAGAGCTGGGTGGCCCAGGAGGCGCTGACCCGCGTCCGCCCGCTGGTACGGCAGCGCACCCGCTGGGCCCAGGGGTCGATGCAGTGTGGCCGCTACCTCGGCAGAGTGCTGCGCTCACCGCGAATCCGCAACTCGGCCACCCTGGAGATCGCCCACTTCCTGGCCGCACCGTGGACGCAACTGCTCGGCACACCGATCTACATCGCCTGCCTGGTGGTGATGTCCTACTACATCGACAACACCATGGGTGGCCTGCGCGGCTGGTGGAGCAGCGGCGGCTGGGGCGTACCCCCGCTGGTGCTCGTCTTCGGCATCGGACCCTTCGCCCTGTGGGGCATCGTCTACCGGATCCGGTGCGAGCCGCAGCTGTCGGTGCCCAAGGCCCTGCTGCTCGGCGTCTGCCACTGGCTCTACAGCTACGCCCAGTCACTTGCGGTCTGGCTGGCCTTCGCTCGCATGGTGACGGCCCGCACGGACTGGCAGAAGACCGCCCGTGCCGCCGATCCGCAGCCCGCTCCCGCCCGGGCGGTGGGCCGCGTGTCCGTCGGTCTGACGGCCGTGGGGCGCGCCGCCGTGCCGGCCCAGCCGCGCCGGGCCCAACCGGTACGCCGGTCCGGGCGCAGCGACGGGCCACGGTCGATCCGACCGCCCCGGCACCTCAGTCACCTCACCCACCTCACCGCCCCCACCACAGACCGCCCCACAATCGCCCACACCAGAAAGTAGACATCTATGCCACGAGTTAGATCCGGCCTCGCCCGCACCGCCGCGGTGCTGGCCGGTGGTCTCGCCATGGTCGTCCTGGCGGCCTCTCCGGCGATGGCCGACACCTCCCAGTCCTCCGCCTCGGCGCTACAGATCAGCCTGCTCGGTGGTGGCCTCGCCAGCTCCGGCACGGCGTCGGCAACAAACGACGGCACCACCGAGTCGATCTCCGGTAACCAGAACCCGCCGCTGGCCGTGCTCGGCGCGCAGACCGTCATCACCGCCGGGGTACTGGCCCAGAACGTCCGCGCGTTCAACGACGGCACGTCGGCGGCCTGCGCCGGTGTGCTCGGCACGGGCGGCTCGATCACCATCGGTCCCGGCGGGTCGTGCCTCGTCACGCCCGGCGCGGCGGTGACGCTGACCCTCGGAACCAGCGGTCTCGCCACGATCTCACTCGTCGCCGACGCCATCTACTCGTCGTGCACCGCCACCAGCAGCCCCTCGGCGACCGGCACCGCGACCCTGGCCAACGCCCGGATCGTCTCGACGCTCCTGGGCATCGAGACGACACTGCTCAACCTGCCGATCAACCCGGCACCGAACACCGGGCTGAGCATCCCGGGGCTGATCGATCTGACCCTCAACGGCCAGTCCAGCTCGGGCGTGGGGCAGCTCACCGTCACGGCGCTGAACCTCACCGCGCTCGGTGGGGCACTTGCGGGCGTGACCATCGGCACGTCGAGCTGCGGCGCCAACGCCGTCGCGCCGCCCATCCCGGTGATCCCGCTCGCCGGGGCACCGCTGGCGCTCGGTATCGGCGCACTGGTGGCCGGCACCACCGGCGGGTTCTCGCTCTACCGGCGTCGCCGCGCGGCAGCCCGGAGCTGAACCCGACATGCGTGCGAGCAGTTCGACACCGCGAGAGGTCCTGATCCTGGCCGGCACCAGGCCGGAAGGAGTGAAGACCGCGCCTCTGATCCGCCGTCTCCTCGACGATCCGAGGTTCACGGTACGGGTGGCGGATACCGGTCAACAGCCGGGACGCGTCGCCGAGGCACTCGCCCCGTTCGGTCTCCGCCCGGAGGTAAGCATGCGCCCGCAACGGCGTAGCGGCTCGCTTGCCGAACTGGCGGCGGCACTGATCACGGGAATCGACGGGCTGCTCACACACCACCGTCCAGCGGCGGTCGTGGTGCAGGGGGACACCACGACCGCCCTGGCCGGCGGCACGGCCGCGTTCTGGCGGCACGTCCCGGTCGTCCACCTGGAAGCCGGCCTGCGGACCAACGACCTGGACCGGCCGTTCCCGGAGGAGGCGAACCGGGCCATGCTCGCCCGGATCGCCGCGCTGCACCTGGCACCGACCCAGGCGGCCAGGGCGAACCTCATCGATGAGGGCATCAGCTCCAGTGCGATCGTGGTGACCGGCAACACCGTCGTGGACGCCCTCCAGGATCTCGTCGCGCGCGGCGCGGCGCAGGCACCGGATTGGGTCGACCCGGCCCGCAAGCTGGTGGTGGCCACGGTGCACCGCCGGGAGAACTGGGGTCACGGTGTGGCCGCCACAATGGACGGGCTGCGCCGCCTGGCACGGCAGTGCCCGGACGTCCAGATCGTGCTGGTCTCCCATCCCAATCCGCAGCTCAGCGCGGAGGTCACCGCGGGCCTGTCGGGCATCGGCAATGCCCGGGTCACGCCACCACTGCCCTATCCGCAGATGGTCGGGCTGCTGCGGGCGGCGGACCTGGTCGTGACCGACTCGGGCGGGCTCCAGGAGGAGGCCGCCACCCTGGGGGTGCCGCTGGTGGTCACCAGGGACACCACCGAACGTCCGGAGGCGTTGACCCCGGGCCGCGGCGAGTTGGTGGGCACCGACCCCGATCGGCTGCTGGCGGCCGGGCTCCGCCACCTCGCCACCGGGCGGGAACCCGTCGTCGGCTCGCCGTTCGGCGACGGTCGGGCGAGTGACCGCTCCGTGGTCGCCGTGGCAGGGCTGCTGAACGTACCGGCCCGTCGGGTCGAGCAGCGACGCCGCACCGCCGCTGCCGTCACCTGACGTCGGCTGATCTGGACAATCATCCAAAAATCCGGACAGACCTCCTTTGCCCACTGATAATTGGCACATCGATCGGCGGCGCTCCGATCCGTCGTTCCGACCAGCTCAGTGATCAGAGGAGTCGTCAGGTGCAGGCGAAGGTGAACGAGCAGCGTTCCGCGACGCTGCAGGGCCGGTACTCCGCCCAGCACAACGCCTTCGGCGTCCTGCGCCTGGCGATGGCGTGTGGCGTGATCATCGCGCACGCCGGCCCGCTCGGCTTCGGCCAGCACAACCTCGGGGCCGGTACGTTCGGCCGGCAGAGCGACCTCGGCACCCTGTGCCTGTACGGATTCTTCCTGATCTCCGGATTCCTCATCACCGACAGCGCCCTGCGCTCCACGCTGCACCAGTACGTCCGCGCCCGCCTGCTGCGGGTGTTCCCGGGGCTGTGGGTCTGCCTGCTGGTCACCGCGTTCGTCTTCGCGCCGCTTGCCGCGCTCCATGAGAACGGCAACCTGGACGGGTTCTGGGGGCACCCGGAGGGACCCTTCGCCTACGTCACCACGAACATCCTCGCCTCGATGGAGCAGTTCCCCATCTCCGGACTGCTGGCCGAGACACCGTACGGCCTGATCGTCGGCGGACCGAGCGCGTTCGACGGATCACTGTGGACTCTCCGCTACGACCTGGCGTTCTACGGCATCGTCGGCATCCTGGTGGTCACCTCGGTGCTGCACCGCGCACCGCGTGCCGTGCTCGTCCTGACCGCCGTCTGTTACGCCCTGATCCTGCGGGACTTCTTCACGGCACCGACCTGGAGCTCCCGCCCACCACAGCACGGTGCGATCGGGCCGTTCCCGCTGCTCGGCGCCTTCGCCGCCGACTGGACGCTGATGCTCGGCTTCCTGTTCCTGCTCGGTGCCGCCGCCCGCCTGTACGCCCACCGGGTCCCGATGAACAGGGACCTGGCCGTGCTGGCCGGCGTCGCACTGGTCGGCTCACTCTGGTTGGGCGGCTTCTTCGCGGTGGGTCTGCCCGCGTTCGCCTATCTGGTGCTCTTCGCGGCCGTCGCGCTACCGAAGCGGCTGTCCGGCATCAGCCGCCGGCACGACTACACGTACGGCATCTACATCTACGGCTTCCCGGTCCAGCAGATGATCGCCCTGTTCGGCGGAGCCCGGTTCGGAATGGTCGGCTACATCGTGCTGAGCCTGCTCGGCGCCCTCCTGTTCGCCGTCCTCTCCTGGCACCTGGTGGAACGTCCCGCCCTCGGGTTCAAGACCGGCAGCGGCCGCGCCCGGCACCGGCGCGCGGGCCGCACCCCCAGCCTGCGGCCCCTGCCGACCCCTGGTCCGGTGAGCGTGGCGGGAGCCGAGACGCGTACCGGCACCGGTCGGCACAAGGCCGGCGCCCGGCACAGCCGGTCCACGAAGGACATCCTGGCCACGGCAGCCAAGCCGCGCCGCGCCAAGCGGCCCACCGGGACGGCGGCGTCGTTCCTGGCGGTGCCGAAGCGGACCAGGAGGGACCTTCCGTTCGACCCGGTGCAGACACCCACCTCGCACATTCGAGCGGGTCGGTCGCACCGCGCACCGACCACCTCGACGACACCACCCCGCTGAGTGCGACGGGGCCGGAGCCAGCGTGGCTCCGGCCCCACCACCGTCGGCCCGGACGGCCCCGCCGACTCAGGCCGAGAAGTTGCGGAACAGCAGGGACGCCAGGGCGAGCGCCAACGCCAGGTTGAACACCGTGGCACTCGCGAACACCGCCACCGGCCGCCAACCCGCCTCCCGCAGCGACGCGACCCGGACCTCCAGACCGATGCTGACGAAGGCCAGGATCAGGAACCACACGCGCAGGTCGTTGACGATGGCGATGGTGGCCTTGCCGTCCGCACCTGCCGCGTCGAGGTACCAGGTGGCGATGACCGAGGCCGCGATGAAGCCGAGGACGAACTTCGGGAACCGCGTCCACAGCTCGCCGAGCCCCGGTCGGGCCGCGCCGGGCCGTCGTTCCACCCGCAGGGTGAAGTACGCGGTGAGCGCGACCGCGACCACACCCATCAGGGCGTTCTGGGTGACCTTGACGATGCTGGCGATCTGCAGCGCCTCCTCACCAGCGAGCGCTCCCGCGGCGGTGACCGCGGCGGTGGTGTCGATGTTGCCACCGATCCAGGCGCCGGCTACCGCGTCGGAGAGCCCGAACACGTCGGCCAACCAGGGCAGGACGAAGATGGACGGCAGCGCAAAGACGATGACCAGACTCGCCGTGTAGGCCAACTGCTCCCGACGTGCCCGCACCGCGCCGGCTGCGGCGATCGCCGCGCTGACCCCGCAGATCGACACCGCCGACGCGAGCAGCGCCCGCAGCTTGTCGTCGAGGCCGAACCTGCCGGCCAGCCACCAGGTGAACAGGAAGACCCCGCTGATCAGCAGGATCGCCTGGGCGATCGCCGGACCGGCGGCGCTGGCGATGACGGCCAGGTTGATCGACGCGCCGAGCAGCACCAGGCCGGTCTTGATGAAGAACTCGGTCCGGAACGCGGCGGCGATCCGGTCCCGCCACCCGAGCAGTGTGACGGCGACGTTGCCGAGCAGGCCGAGCAGGATCGCGTAGACCGGGTACTCGATCGCCGCTCCGATGTCCTCGACGGCCGTACCCTCGGCCCAGGCCGGGACGTTCTGCTCCAGGTAGCGGGTGAGGGCGGCGAGACCGAGCACGACCAGCAGGCCGAGCGCCGTCCACGCCCAGAAGGTGCCGTCACGCGCCACCGTGGTCGGCTCGGTGGTGCTCGACGAGGTGCTGGTCTCGCCGTCGGCGGGTGCGCCGTCGACGCGGGTCTCGTTCTCGACGCGGGTGACGTCGTCGACGCGGGTGGCGTCGGTCGCGCCGGGCTCGCTGCCCGTGCGGGTCGCGTCGGCGGTCATCAGGGCACCAGCCCGGCGGGGATGGCACCGAGCAGGACCAGGGCAAGCAGAGCCAGGCCGAGGATGGTCGCCACCCAGTCCTCGTTGAACGCGAGCCGGGTGTCGCCGGCCGTCGGTGGGGTGGACGGTGACTGGTCGGATGTCATGGCGTACCTCCATGGTTGCGAACCGATCCGGCCGTGCCGGATCGGTCGGACGTGCGGTGGCGACCGTGCGGAGCCGCGTTGGTGCGCGGGGGTCACGGGTCGATACGCGAGCCGGCGGCGTGGCCGGAGAAGGAGTGCGGTGCTGCGGCGCTCAGTCGGTGCCCGGTGCGCCCGGACAGAGCTCGCTGGCGGTCCGCATCAGGTCGACGACCAGACGCGAGGTGAGGAGCGGCCCTACCGGCATTCACCTATTTTCCTACCGACTCGATAGGAATTCAAGCCCGTCGACGCGGAATCTCCTCGGTGGCACCACACGACGGTGCCGGAGCCAACGTCGGCTCCGGCACCGTCGGTACGACCGAACCGCTACGGGGTCGGGTACTGGTTCAGGTAGATCGGAGCGCCGACCCTGGTCATGTCGGCCGCGTCCCCGACGCCGTTGACCACGTGGTCGATCGTGCCGGCGCTGAGGTTGACGGTCATGATGTGGTGCAGCCGCACCCCCGGCCGCTTCGGCACCTCGAAGCCGTTCTCGGTGTGGATCGACGGGTTGTTCTGGTTGAAGACGTACACCCCGCCGCCGTACAGGGTGTGGTGACGCACCCGGTCACCGACCTTGTACCCGGCCCAGCCCTCGACCGGGCCGTTCATCCAGTCGGCCTGCGTCGGCGGGTCGTACGGCAACTCGTTCTGGTAGAGGATCGTGGTGCCGTGCTCGCCGTTCCACACCGTGTTGTACCGCTGGAAGTGCTCGACGAACAGGCCGGTGGCGGTCACCCGGTCGCCGTTGATGACGGCTCCGTAGCGACCGGTGTTGGTGCGCCAGCGGTCGGTGTCACCGTTGACGCCCTCGGTGAAGCCCTCGACCCCGTGGTCGCCGCGCCACACCCAGGTGTGGTCGATGAGCACGTCGTCGCTGTTGACCTCCAGTGCGGTGTTGGTCCGTCCGATGTGCGGGCCGCCGACCCGGAAGTACACGTCGGAGAGGGTGGTCGGGTTGTGCGGGCTGCTCGCGTCGCGGCCGTGCCCGCGCCCGACCCGCAGCAGCACCGGCGACTCGACGAGGCCGGCGTCGATCGTGACACCGGCGACGATCACCCCGGGGACACCGGCCACGTCCAACGGGATCGCGCCGTCGACAGCGGTGAGCGTGGCGTGCCCGATCCCGAGCACCACGGTGTTCGGACGCCGGACCTCGATGCTGCGGGCGATGTCGTAGGTGCCCGGGGTGAGCAGCAGGTGCTTGCCGCGCGCCAACTGGCTGTTGATGACGCGTACCGAGTCGGACGGCTTGGCGACGAAGAAGTCGTCGATCCCGATGGTGCGCCCCGGGGTGATGCCGTCGGCCCAGGAGACGCCCCGGCTGTCGCGCTGCGCGGCGGGCACCCGGACCTGGTAGCGACCCTTGCCGTCGACGAAGAGGTAGGGCTTCTCCCGACTGATCGGGGTGGTCTCCAGGGTGGTGTACGGCGGGTCGGGGAACGTGGCGTCGTCCGGCGCGCCCTCGACCCCCGCGAACACCTGGTTCCAGACCGCGTTCGACCAGCCGCCAACCTCGCTGTTGCGGGTCAGCCACTGCTGCTGCGAGCCGTTCGTCGTGGCCGGCAGCCGTGAGTCGGCGATGAACCCGCCGCTGGCGTACTGCGGCCCGGCGGTGCAGTAGTCCATCAGCGACAGACCGCCGCCGCCGATGTTCAGTCGGCGCATCGACACCGCCTGGGACACCGCCCAGAAGTTCGCCGACGACCGGCAGCCGTCCTGGCCGGCCGCGTTGATGGTGAGCGAGAGGTTGGACAGGGTGCGCCAGAAGTTGACGAGCGCGAGGCAGTTGCCGGTGCCGCCGTCGGCGAGGCAGCGGTTGTAGACCTCCAGCTTGCCGTTGACGGTCACGTCGGTGGGCGAGGCGCCCAGGCCGGACACCTCGGTGTAGTAACCGACCTTGGCCTGCAACGGCTGCGCGGCCGTGCCGTACGTGCCCGGCTTGAACAGGTAGGCGTGCCGGTCGGTGCCCATCTCGTTGTCGACCTGCCGGGCGTGTGCCGCGTCGAGGGTCTGCTGGATCTCGGCGACCGGCATGGACGGGTCGAAGATCGTCACGTTCGGGCCGAAGTCGGGTGCGCCGTGCGTCGGGCGGCCGGCGCTGGCCGCCGTGCTGGTCATCGTGACGGCGGTGGTCGCCAGAAGGGCGAGCAGGAGGGTACGACCGGATCTCCGGCGCACGCGTCGGGACGGGGCTGTCATGTGGTTCGTCCTCTCCGCTGGCCGGGGACGTACGCCCGGCACAGCTGGGGCGGTGAGAGCGCTCTCTGACCCCTGCGGCCGACCGTGGGGTCGCACCGAAGGGTTGACATGTTTCTACCCCCTGAGCCGGCCGTACGCCATGACCACGAACGGCGAACTTCGGCCGCACGCCCACCACCAACCTGCGCGATCTTGCACTTTGTGTTGTCGAAGTGCGGGGTTGGCGAGATATGTCGCCGCGGAAAGTGCAAGATCGCCGGAGCAGAGGCGCCCGGGGACGGTGGCACCCCCTCCCCCAGTTCGTCGATCATGGAGTTGTGGTGGTGGACAAAGCGGTTGTCGGCGGCTGAAGCGGCCACCACAAGTCCATGATCGACGGGGTGAGGGGTGGGAACGGGCCGAGGCCGGCGGGTTCGCTGCGAATCGGCACCAGCTTCGGGTCGCGTTAGCAGCGCTACGATGACCGCCGTGCAGTTCGGGGTGCTCGGGCCGCTCGCCGTGACCACCGAGGCCGGCGAGCCGGTGGTGGTGCCCGGCACGAAGGTACGGGCGTTGCTGGCCGACCTGCTGGTCAACCGCAACCAGGTGGTCTCGGCGGACCGCCTCATCGACGACCTGTGGGGTGACGACGCCCCGGCCAACCCGGCCGGCGCGCTCCAGGTGCGGGTGTCGCAGCTACGCAAGGCGCTCAACGACGCCGAGCCCGGTGCCCGTGAGCTGGTGGAGTCCCGGCCGCCCGGCTACCTGCTGCGGGTCGACGCGGTCGACGTCGCCCGCTTCGACGAGCTGGCCCGCTACGCCGACGCCGAGGGGCTGGCCGAGGCTCTCGCGTTGTGGCGCGGCGAGGCGTACGCCGACGTGGCCGACGCCGAGTTCGTCCGCGCCGAGGTGGGCCGCCTCGCCGAGCAGCGCCTCGTCGTCCAGGAGCGGTTGGCGCAGGCCCGGTTGGCCCGGGGTGAACACGACCTGGTGGCCGTGGACCTCGCAGAACTGGTCGCCAAGCACCCCCTGCGCGAAGGTCTGCGGGCGGTGCAGCTGCGCGCGTTGTACGCGGCCGGACGCCAGTCCGAGGCGTTGGAGAGCTACGCCGAGCTGCGGGCCCGACTCGCCGAGGAGCTGGGCCTCGACCCCGGCCCGGAGCTTGTCGCCCTGCACCGCAGGATCCTCGAACAGGACGCCGGTCTGAGCGCCCCGCCGAAGGCGGCGTCCATCCGGACCAGCCTCCCCGCCGCACTCGACGAGTTGGTCGGGCGGGACGAGGCACTTGCCGAGCTGCGGGCGCTGCTGCCGGGGCAGCGGCTGGTCACCCTGGTCGGGCCGGGTGGCGTGGGCAAGACCCGGCTGGCCACCGAGACGGCGCGTGCGGCGTCCTGCCCGGACGGCGTACAGCTCATCGAGCTGGCTCCGCTCCCCGCGGGTGACGGCCGCGTCGCCGAACAGGTGCTCGGCGCCCTGGGTGCCCACGAGACCTCCGGCCCGACCCTCTCCCCCGTCGATCGTCTGGTCACGGCCCTGCGGCACCGGCAACTGCTGCTCGTGTTGGACAACTGCGAACACGTCGTCGAACCGGTCGCCGAGCTGGTCGCCCGGCTGCTGCGCGACGTGCCCGGAGTGAGCGTGCTGGCCACCAGCAGGGAGCCGCTCGGGCTGACCGGTGAACTGCTCTGGGAGGTACCTCCGCTGCCGGTGCCGGACGACGGTGACCTGGACGCGGTCCGGCGCTCGGCGGCGGCCCGGTTGTTCGTGGCCCGCGCCGCCGCACAGCAGCGCGGTTTCCGCCTCGATGCGGAGAGCGCCGCCGCGGTGGCCCAGCTGTGCCGCCGCCTCGACGGTCTGCCGCTGGCGTTGGAGCTGGCCGCGACCCGGGTGCGGGCGCTTGGCGTACGCGGGGTGGTGGACCGGCTCGACGACCGGTTCCGGCTGCTCAGCACCGCGCAGCGGGACGTGCCACCCCGGCAGCGGACGCTCACCGCGGTGATCGGCTGGAGCTGGGACCTGCTGGACGAGCCCGACCGGGTGGTGCTCGCCCGGCTGGCGGTGTTCCCGGACGGCTGCACCCCGGAGGCCGCCGAACAGGTCTGCCAGACCGACCTGGACGCCCTCGCCCGGTTGGTGGACCGCTCACTCGTGGTGCTCGACGACTCGGGCGCGGCCCCCCGCTACCGGCTGCTCGAGTCGGTGGCCGCGTTCTGCCTGGAGCGCCTCACCGACGCCGACGAGGTCCGCACGCGGCACGCCACCTACTACACCGAGCTGGCCGAGCGGGCCGACCCCGAGCTGCGCGGCGCCGACCAGCGACGCTGGCTGGCGCTGCTCGACACCGAGCTGGCGAACCTGCGCTCGGCGCTGGCACACGGTGGCGGGCTGCGCCTGGCGGTCACACTGAGCTGGTACTGGTTCCTGCGCGGCCAGCTCAGCGAGGCCCGGCGGGCGCTCGCCGTGCCCGGCGACCCGGAGCAGGAGACCCGCGCGGCCCCCTGGCGGGTCGGCTTCGCCCTGTCGCAGGGCGAGGTGGTCGCGCCGGACGACGTGCGCGCCGCGGTGGCCGTCGACCCGGACAGCCACGCCGCCTGGTTCGCCGCCAACGCGGTGCTCGAACACGGCGACCTGGCCCTGGTGTCGGAGCTGCTGCCCACCGCCCCGGCCGACCCGTGGACCGAGGCCGCGGTGTTGACCTCTCTCGCCCACCTCGCGCACGCCAACGGCGACCAGACCGCTCTGGAGCGCACCGCGACCCGCAGTGCCGCGCTCTTCGCCGACCTCGGCGACAGGTGGGGCCGGCTCCGGGCGACCGAGTGGGTGGGTGGGTTGGCCGACATGAGGGGCGAGCACGAGCGCGCCGCCGCGCTGCACCGGGAAGGGCTGCGCTGGGCCGAGGAGTTGGCGCTGTGGCCGCAGGTGTGCGCCGAGCTGTCCTGGCTGGCGTGGCTCGCCGTGCAGACCCGCGACTACGCCCAGGGCCGGGAGCTGGCCGAGCGGGCGTACGACCTGGCGTTGGAGCAGGGCTCACCCGGCGCGCTGATCTTCGCGGAGATGAGCCTCGGGCTGGCCGCCCGCCGCGACGGCAAGCTCGACCTCGCCGTCACCCACCTCAGCCGCCTCGCCGACCTGGGCCGGGGTGAGAGCCAACCCGCGCTCTACCTGCCGATGATCCTGGTCGAGCTGGGCTACGCGGTCGAGCTGGGCGGCGACCCGGACGCCGCGTTGGCCCTGCACGTCGAGGCGTTCGAGGCGGCCGAGGCGATGGCGACGATGCGCGACGCGGTCGGCCCGCTGGAGGGGATGGCGGCGGCGGTGCGCTCCCCCGAGGTCGCCGCCCGACTGCTGGGCGCGGCGGCCGCCGCCCGGCTCGCCACGCGGTCCCCCGCCGCTCCCGCCGAACGGGACGAGATCGACCGGGTGACCGCGCGTCTGCGGGCCGAACTCGGGCCGGACCGCTTGGACACGCTGCTCGCCGAGGGCGCGCGGCTGAGCCCGAGCGAGG
Source organism: Micromonospora sp. NPDC003944 (assembly GCF_053605225.1). Lineage (NCBI taxonomy): Bacteria > Bacillati > Actinomycetota > Actinomycetes > Micromonosporales > Micromonosporaceae > Micromonospora > Micromonospora sp. NPDC003944. The sequence goes on along the minus strand of NZ_JBSGIV010000011.1, from coordinate 76,602 downwards.
CTCGGGCCCAGCTCTGACCGGTGCTCAGGGGGTCACCTTCGGCTGGTACGAGGCGACGATCACGCCGCTCTTGTGCACCCGGGTGTCGACCAGGTCGAACGACGCCTTGAGGTCGGTCAGCGGCGTGGTGACGCTGGGGCCGCCCTCCAGCACGGGGTGGATCCAGAACCGGACCTCGTCCACCAGCCCGGCCCGGATCAGCTGGGCGGTGACCGAACCGAATCCGTACTGGATGATGTTCCTGCCCTCCTGGGCCTTGAGCGCGGTGACCGCCTCGACCAGGTCGCCCTGGAGCACCTCGGTGTTGTTCCAGGTGGGGTCGGTCAGGGTGGTCGAGGCGACGTACTTCTTGACGTTGTTGAAGTAGGCCGCGCCCGTGGTCGGGTCGCTCTCGTCCCGGGTCGGCCAGGCGGCGGACATGCCGTCGTAGGTGGCCCGGCCCATCAGCATCGCGTCGGCCTCCTCGGTCTGGGCACCGGCGAGGCTGGCAGCCTCCTCGTCGAAGTACGGCATGGTCCACATCGGGTTCTCGATGACGCCGTCGAGGGTGATGTAGGTCGAGTTGACGAGCTTGCGCATCGGGATCTCCTGGTTGTCGGTCGTGCTCTCCGGTGACACCCAGAACTCTGCCGGCACCCGCTTACGATTCGCTTCAGGTCCCCTTACCGGCGTCGCCGGCCGGGCCGGTCAGCGGGATCGGCAGCGCCTGCGGAGTCACCGTGCCACCGCCGGTCGAGTGGGCCGGAGCGGGGAGGTCACCGACACGGCTGTGCAGCCGACCACGCCCCGCCGGCCCGGCCCGGCGGGTCACCTCCACGGTCACCATCCGCACCGGCGGTGGCGGTGCGGTGAACCGGCCGACACCCCACCGCACCCAGATCGGGATCCGGCCGGCGTCCGCCTCCGCGCGCAGCTTCTGCACCGTACGGGCCCGGTCGGTGTGGTCGACCTCCACCACCACGGGTGGGCCGTCGGGGCGGGCACACGCCACGTCGAGAACCGAGTGCCGCTGCTCCAGTGGCGGTGGCAACGGCAGCACGCTCGGCGCGCGCCGGTAGACCCGCCAGCCCTGGGCCTCGGCCCACCGCACCACCGAGTCGATCACCCGCGCGGTGACCTCGTCGGTGTCCAGGTCGACGAAGGTCAGCTCGGCCAGCCAGCGACCCAGGTCCGCGGCCAACCGCTCGCCCTGCGCCGCGACCTCCACCGGCGCAGGATAGCGCCTCAGGCGATGACGCTCGCGGTGGCGGCGAGGTGCCGGGCCAGCCAGCCGGTGGTGGCGGTACGGGCCGCCTGCGCGTTGGCCCGCGCCAGGAAGTCGTGCCCCTCCCCGGCGAGCACCAGGTGCCCGTGCGGCACACCCCGCTCGGCGAGGGCCTGGGCGACCTGCGCCGACTCGCCCGCCGGAACGTTCGTGTCGTTGGCGCCGTGGATCAGCAGCACCGGCACGTCCAGCCTGTCGAGGTGGGTCAGCGGGGAGAGGTCGCGCAGCAGGTCGGCGTCCCGCTGCGGGTCGCCGTACTTGCTGACGGCGGCGGCGGCGATCCACGGCTCGGTGCCGGCGAAGAAGGTCCGGAAGTCGGAGATGCCGCACTCGGCGACCCCGGCGGCGAACAGCCCGGGGAAGTTCACCAGCACCGCGAGGACCAGGTAACCGCCGTAGGAGCGGCCCAGAACGCCGAGCTGACCGGGCCGGGCGACACCGGCGTCGACGAGGTGGTGGGCGCAGGCCGCCACGTCGGCGATCGCACCGTAGCGGCCGGCGAGGTTGTCGGCGGCGACGAACGAGCGGCCGAACCCGGACGACCCGCGGACGTTCGGCGCGAAGACCGCGATGCCCTGCGCCACGAGGGCCTGGAACAGGGGGTGGTAGCCGGGACGCTCCTGCGCCTCCGGGCCGCCGTGCAGGCTGATCGCGGTGGGCCAGGGACCGGGCCCGGCCGGGCGGTAGAGCCAGCCGGAGAGCGGTAGCCCGTCGCGGGCGCGCAGATCGACGAGTTGCGGGGCGACACCGGCGTCGTCGGTACGCACGGCGGTGTCCGGTCGCAGCGGCCGCGGCGTGCCTGTCGACGGGTCGACGAGCCACACCTCCCGGGGTTGCACCGGACCCTGTGCGGTGAGGCAGAGCAGGCCACCGTCGGCCGCGAAGACGGCGTCGCCGAGCACCTCGCCGGGGGCGGTGGCGGCCCGTTGCACACCGCTTGCGACGTCGAGCAGGCTCAGCTCGCTGCGCCCGCCGTAGGTGTTCCAGAGCAGCGCGCAGCGGTGCCCGTCCGGGCTGGGCGTGACGTGTTCCAGCTCGGCGTCCGGTCGCCCGGCGAGCCGGGTCGGCGGCTGCTCCGGCCGGGCCAGGTCGACGCGTACCAGCGCGGCGAGCTCGGAGTACGCGTCGGTGCGGGCCAGCACACTCGTGCCGTCCGCGCCGAACCAGCCCTGGTCGGTGCTGCCCCGCCCGGTGTCCGGGAACAGCCGCCGCCGAGCGCCGGTGGCCACGTCGAGCAGCTCCAGCCAGCGGGCGTTGCGGGGGCCGCGACGCAGCAGCGCCGCGCCGCCGTCGGGGGTCACGTCCAGGAGGGTGAGCAGGTCGCCCTGGGCGAGCACCCGCCGGTGCCCGGTGGCCGCGTCGACAAGGAGGGCGTGCCCATTCTCGTCGGTCTCGGTGACCATCATCAGCGCGCCGTCGGGCAACCAGCCGGCCAACGCGGCGCTGCGTCGGCCGAACCCGGCGACCTGGTGACGTCGCGTGCCGTCCGGACGCAGCACCCACAACTCGGTGCGGGGCGCGCCGCCGGGGGCGACGACGCAGGCCAGCCACTCGCCGTCCGGGGACCAGCTCAACGCCAGGACCGGCTCGTCGCCCATCGGCAGCGCGACGGGCGCCCCCACGTCGGCCTCGCAGACCCAGACGCCGGGCGTGCCCGCCCGGTCGGAGAGGAACGCCACCCGGCGGCCGTCGGGGGACGGCGCGGGGGCGAAGTCCTCGCTGGTGGGCGCCGGCGGCGACCCCGGCCGGTGGCTCGCGGGGCGCGCCCGCCGGGTGGTGCGCGGCGGCTCGATCCGTACGCTCATCTAAACCCCGATCCGCTGCAACCAGAGCTCCAGCAGCCCGAGCTGCCAGAGCGCGTTGGAGCCCAGCGTGGTCCGCCGGGCGTTCGGCGCGTCAAGCAACTCCTCCAGGTAGTCCTTGCGGAACAGGCCCCGCTCGCGCGCCGGCCGGGCGGTCAGCGCGTCCCGCACGTCGTCGAGCAGCGGGCCGGAGAGGTGCCGGATGGCGGGCACCGGGAAGTAGCCCTTCGGCCTGTCGATCACCTCGTCGGGGACGATGCCCCGACTCGCCGCCTTCAGGACGCCCTTGCCGCCGTGGGCCAGCTTCAGGGCCGGTGGACAGGCGGCGGCCAGTTCGACGACCTCGTGGTCGAGGAACGGCACCCGGGCCTCCAACCCCCAGGCCATCGTCATGTTGTCGACCCGCTTGACCGGGTCGTCGACGAGCATCACCAGGCTGTCCAGGCGCAGTGCCGCGTCCAACGCGGTGTCCGCGCCGGGGGCCCCGAAGTGCGCGGCGACGAACTCCAGGCTGGCGTCGTGGTCGAGCATCCACTCGGGCGCCAGGTGCCCGCCGAGCGCGTCGTGGCGACGGTCGAAGAACACCCGGGCGTACGCCTCGACGGCGTCCGCGCGGGCCACGTTTGCCATCGGCGGGTACCAGTCGTAGCCGGCGAGGATCTCGTCGGCGCCCTGCCCGGACTGCACCACCGTGATCCGCTGGGAGACCTCCTCGGAGAGCAGGTGGAACGCGACGCAGTCGTGGCTGACCATCGGCTCGCTCATCGCCGCGATGGCCTGGTGCACGGCGGGGACGAACCGTTTGGCGCCGATGCGGATCTGCTGGTGGTCGGTGCCGAAGTGGTGGGCCATCAGGTCGGAGTAGTGGAACTCGTCGCCGCTCTCCCCCGCCGCCGCCTCGAAGCCGATGCTGAAGGTGGCCAGCCCGGTCTGGCCCTGCTCGGCCAGCAGGGCGACGATCAGGCTGGAGTCGAGACCGCCGGAGAGCAGCACGCCGACCGGCACGTCGGCGACCATCCGCCGTCGTACGGCGGTGCGCAACGCCGCCATGAGCCGTTCCTGCCACTCGTCGGCGGACATGGCGGGGGCGGCGGCCCGGTTGAACTCCGGTCGCCAGTAGGTGGTGTCCGTGCTCCGGCCGTCCGCGGTGATCACCCGCACGGTGGCCGGCGGCAGCTTACGGACCCCGGCGAGGATCGTGCGCGGCGGCGGCACCACCGAGTGGAAGCTCAGGTAGTGGTGCAGCGCCACCGGGTCGAGGTCGGTGGTGACGTCACCGGCGGCGAGCAACGCCGGCAGCGTCGAGGCGAAGCGCACCCGGCCCGGCCCCTCGGCCAGGTAGAGCGGCTTGATGCCGAGCCGGTCCCGGGCCAGCACCAGGGTGTGCGTCGCCAGCTCGACAAGGGCGAAGGCGAACATCCCGTAGAACCGCTCGACGCAGGCCGTCCCCCACCTGTGGTACGCCTTGAGGATCACCTCGGTGTCCGAGGTGGACCGGAAGGAGTAGCCGGCGGCGGTCAGCTCGTCGCGCAGTTCCCGGTAGTTGTAGATGCAGCCGTTGAAGACCAGGGCCAGGCCCAGTTCGGGGTCGACCATCGGCTGGGCGCCGGCGTCGGACAGGTCGATGATGCGCAGTCGGCGGTGCACAAGCGCCGCCGGCCCCTGCTGCCACCGACCCTCCCCGTCCGGGCCCCGGGAGGCCAGGGCGGGGAGCATCCGTTCGACGGCGGCCAGGTCCGGTGGCGCCCCGTCGAGGCGGAACTCACCTCCGAAACCGCACATGGCACTCACCTCTCGTCGGCTGGATCCGCTCGGGCCGCTGACCGGTCCAGGCTTGGCGGACCGGGTTGCGTACCGATGACGGGTGGGTCAAGCGTCGGTTACACCGACGGTTCGTCGGGTCCACCGAGCAGCCAGGTGTCCTTCGACCCGCCGCCCCGCGACGAGTTGACGATCATGCTGCCGGCCGGCGCCACCCGGGTCAGCGCCACCGGCGCGACCTCGGCGGTGTCACCGAGGAACACGAACGCCCGCAGGTCGACGTGGCGGGGAGCGAGCGCGCTGCCGTCGAAGACCGGGTGGGTGGTGAGCGCGACCATCTCCTGGGCGATCCACCGGTGCGGGGCCGCGAGGATCTGCTCGCGGACGGCGTCCAACTCCTCCGCCTCGGCCCGGGGGCCGATCACCACCCGGTCACCGCCGTACCCGTCGACCGGCTTGAGGACCAGCTCGTCGAGCCGACCCAGCACCTCGGCCCGCTGCTCGGGCAGCCCACACAGGTACGTCGGCACATCCCCCAGCAGCGGCTTCTCGCCCAGGTAGTACTCGATCAGCCGGGGCACGTACGCGTACAGCGCCTTGTCGTCACCGACACCGTTGCCCAGCGCGTTGGCGAGCGTGAGCCGCCCGGCGTGCACCGCGGCGAGCAGCGGCCAGCCCAGCGGCACGCCGTCCGCGCCCGGCGCGTGCAGCAGCGCCTCCTCGTCCATGCGCAGGTAGATCACGTCGACCTCGCGGCGGCAGCCCTCGCGGACCAGCCGGACCCGGCCCTCCTCCACCAGCAGGTCACTGGTCTCGGTCAGCGGCACACCCATCTCGTCGGCGAGCAGCCGGTGCTCGAACCACGCCGGGTCGCCCGGACCGCTGCTGAGCACGACCACGGCGGGATCGTCGGCGGCGGCGGGCGCGGCGGCGACAAGCGCCCGGTACAGCATCGCGGGCGTCTCGTCGGCGGGCAGCAGACCCTCCGGCACCGGCAGCTCCGGCAACACCGCCTGGGTCAGCCGGCGGTTCTGCACCGCGTAACCGATGCCGGAGGGGACCCGCAGGTTGTCTTCAAGCACGTACCAGCCGCCGTCCGGGTCCCGGACGAGGTCGGTGCCGGACACCTGGGCGCGGGTGCCCCGCCGGCCCATCAACGCCCCGGTCGGGCGCAGCCCGGGTGAGGACTCCACCACCCACGCCGGCACCACGCCGTCGGCCACCACGGCGCGGTCGGCGTAGACGTCGCGCAGGAACGCGTCGAGGGCGCGGGCGCGCTGCACCAGGCCGGTACGCAGGGTCCGCCAGTCGTCGGCGGGCACCACCCGGGGCACCAGGTCGACCGGGAAGAGCCGGGTGCTCGCCTCGCCGGCCACGCTGAACGTCACGCCCCGGGCCCGCTGCTCCTCGTCCCGGTCGTGTTCGCGTTGACGCAGGGCGCCGGCACCGAGCCGGCGCAGGGTCGCGAGGATCGGGGCGTACGCCGGTTGCGGTCCGGTCGGTCCGAAGACCTCGTCGGCGGCGTCGGCGTACGTGGGCAACGCCGGTGGTGTCGGCGCACCCGGCAGCGGTCCGCGCACCCGGCCCCGGGTCTCGTCGAGCAGCAGGTCGACCACGTCGGCCAGCCGGCCACGTCGTTCGTACGCCCGCCGTTGCCGCGCGGCGGAGCTGCCGCGCTCCAGGGCGTAGCGGGTCAGCTCGCTCACCTGCTCCCAGTCCCCGGTGGCCTCCAGTTGGGGGCGCAGGTCGCTCACCAGGCGGCGGACCGCCTGGGCGGCCGGCACCGGTCGGGCCGACCGGGGCAGGTCGAGCAGGTCGCCCTCCAGCCCGGAGCGGGCCGCCCGCCACACGGCGGCGCGCAGCACGGGTGGTCGTACGGCCGTGCGCTCCACCCCTGCGCGCAGGGCGGCGACCTCCCGCCGGACGAGCGCCCGGAACAGGCCGGTGAGCAGGACGATTGTCTCCACGTCGGCGTTGGCGTCGGTGATCCGCAGCTCCACCGTGGGCACGTGCGCCGACGGCCGGACATCGAAGTAGATCATGGCTGGGTCGGTGATGGTCTCCGACGAGATCAGCTCGGCGACGAGCGCCTCGTGGTCGGCGGCGCTCGTCACCTCGCCCGGGTCGCCGGCGGTGGGCCACCGTTGCCAGACCAGGGACCGCACGCTGGCGTAGCCGCTGTCCTGGCCCATCCAGTACGGCGAGCTGGTGGAGAGGGCGAGCAGCACCGGGAGCCACGGCTGGACCCGGCGGGTGACCGCCACCGCCAGATCGCGGTCGGAGACACCGACGTGCACCTGCGCGCCGCAGATCAACTGCTCCCGGGCGAGCATCTGGTACTCGTCGAGCATCCGCCGGTAGCGGGAGGTGGGGGTGACACTGGAATCGCCGTCGGCGCGCAACGGCACCGTACCGGCCGCCACGATGCCCAACCCGGCCCGGTCGGCGACCTGGACGGCGGCCTGACGCAGCCGGGTCAGCTCCGCGCGGATCTCGTCGAGGGTGCGGCAGACCGCCGTGTTGGTCTCCACCACGCTGCGGTGCAGCTCGGCGGTGAACGAGGTGGCCGGCAGCCGGTCGAGCAACTCCCCAGCGCGGGGCACCAACTCCCGGGTGTGCAGGTCGACGACGTGGAACTCCTCCTCCACCCCGATCGTGGCCAGGTCCGCCGGGTCACCGTCGTCAAGGGACAGGAGCGGGTTCGGGCGGGGGGTGGGCAGGGCCCGGCCGTTGCCGGACCGGCCCACCGGCGGCCCGTCGTACGTCGGCGCGTTCGTGGTGTTGTCGGCCATGGTCACCCCGGTTCGCGTGTCGGTGGTCTCGACTGTCCGACGAGCGTTCCCAGGCTTGGTACCGGGGGTGTTTCCAGCGCGTTAAGGTGACGCGCCCGTTCTGTCCGGGCTGCTCAGGGTGGTGGCACGTGATGTCGGGGTGTCCCACCGGCCTGGACACCCCGACATCAGCCGTCTCGATTTGATCACTCACTGTCAAGGAGCAGCCGGGGTCACCTCATGTTCGCCACCACGAACGGCGCGTGGCCGTGCAGGTAGTTGGTCCACCCGCCGGTCACCGGCGCTCCCGGGCTGAGCAGGTTCGTGGTGTCGGTGCCGACGTCGAGCTTCCAGGCCGTCCAGGAGATGCCGTTCTGCTTCATCCAGTCGATCCAGGACTGCGCCTCCGGTAGGCAGGCCCGGCCGTCGAGGCCGCCGTCGGCGTTGCTGGCACCCCATTCGGTGACGAAGAGCGCCAGACCCGCGCGGATGGCCGCGTCACCCTTGGCGCGCAGCGACGCCCCGTGTGTGCAGGAGTAGAAGTGCAGGGTGTACATCAGGTTGGTGCCGCTGACCGGGCTGGCCGCCGCGACGTCCACGTCCTGTGACCAGGTCGGGGTGCCCAACACCACGATGTTGTCCGGGTCGGCGGCGCGGATCGCGGACACCACCGCCTGGTGGTACGGCTTGATGACGGTGGTCCAACTGACCTGCAGGGGCTCGTTGTAGGGCTCCCAGATGACGTTGGGCAGGTGGCCGTACCGGCGGGCCAGGTCACCGAAGAACGCCACCGCCTGCGACTGGTTGTTCTGCGCCTCGTGCGCGTGCCAGTCGACGATCACGTACACCCCGGCGGTGACGGCGTTGTTGATGATGGTCTCCACCTGGGCACGCGCCTTGTTCGGATCGCTCAGGTACGCCCCCGCCGGCTCCACCCCCATGGCCGCGCGGATCACCTGGAGGTTCCAGTTGTCCCGCATCCAGCGCAGCGCGGAGAGGTTCTCGGCGTACGGGGCGGTCTCCCAGTTGAGCCACATGCTGCTGATGCCGCGCAGCTGCACCCGAGCGCCGGACCTGTCGCACATCGTGGTGCCGCAGACCCGCAGTTGCCCGTGCCGCTCGACAGGCGTGCCGGTGGTCGGCGGTGGCGTGGTGGGCGGCGGGGTCGTCGGCGGCGGCGTGGTCGGGGGCGGGCCGCCGGCGCAGGACGCGCCGTTCACCGTGCAGTTGACCGGAGTGCCGGTGCCGTTGACGAGAAAGCCGAACGAGGTGGAGGCACCGGCGGCGAGGGTGCCGTTCCAGGACACGTTGGTGAAGGTGTAGTGGCTGCCCGAGGTCGTCTGCTGCACGTTCCACGACTGGCTGACGGTCGAGGATGACGGCAGGTCGAACTCGACCCGCCAGCTGGTGATCGGTGTGGAGGTGTCGTTGGTGACGGTGACCTGCCCCTGGTAGCCGTTGCCCCAGTTGTTCGTCACGGAGAACACGGCGGTCGCCGCGCTGGCCGGGGTGGCGGCGGCGATCGCCGCCCCACCGGCGAGCAGGCCGGCGACGGCCAGAGTCGTGACGAGTCTCAGTGTGCGCATGCGGAACCCGCTTCGGATCGACGGTGGTGGTCTGAGGCGGGGCGGCGCCTGCGCGCACCATATCGATCATTGACTATGGGAGCAAGGCCGGGGGCGGGCCCGGTCAGGCCGGCCCGCGTACCGCTCAGGTCGCTCGGCGTACCCGGTAGGCCAGGTGGGTGACGCCGTCGCCCTCGACGACGCTGAACGGACCGTCCAGCTGAAGTGGCGCGATCTTCAGGTCGGCGAAGAGCGGGATGCCGCTGCCGAGCAGGACCGGCACGAGGTCGACGCGCACCTCGTCGAGCAGGCCGGCCTCGACGACCTGGGCGGCGATGGTTCCGCCGTTGACGCCGACCTCCCTGTCGCCGGCGATCGCCTTCGCCCGGGCGATCGCGCTCTCGATGCCGTCGGTGACGAAGACGAAGGAGTCGTTCTCGGTGGCCCAGCCCTCCGGCACGCTGTGGGTGACCACCACGACCGGCACGTCCAACGGATGCCGACCACCCCACCCGCTGGTGATGTCGAAGAGCCTCCGGCCGACGACGAGCGCGCCGGTCCGCTCGGTGAGGGCCCGCAGGTGCCGGGCGCTCGTGGCGGAGGTCCGGAAGGTCAGCTCGGGGTCGGCCGTCGGCGTCTCGACGTCGCCGTTCTCGTACCACTGGAAGAGGTACTCGAAGCCACCGTGGGACGCGTCCGCGATGTAGCCGTCCAACGACATCGTCGCCCCGGTCGTCACCTTCGTCATCGATCCACTCCTCGGTCCGTGCCGTGTCGGCTCGTCGGCGAGGCCGGCTGCCTCCGGCCCTCGACAAATGGTCGAAGCCGGCGCGACAGTTCTCGACACGTCCGCCGACCTTTCCAGTGTCGGCCGTCGCCGTCGGGGGCGCAGCGCGTTGAGCAGCCGCGCCCGAACCCGTCGGGTGCGAGACGCCGACGCCGGTCGTAGCGTGGTGCGCATGCGAACCACCACGCTGGGCAGCACCGGCCCCGAGGTCGGCGTCATCGGCCTCGGCTGCATGGGTATGAGCCACGGCTACGACATCACCGGCCCCCGCGACGACGACACCTCGGTCTCCGTCATCCGACAGGCACTGGACCTGGGCGCGACGCTCATCGACACGTCCGACGTGTACGGGCCGTACACCAACGAGGAGTTGGTCGGGCGCGCGCTGGCCGGCGGACACCGGGATCGGGCCGTCCTGGCCACGAAGGTCGGCCTGGTGGCCACCTCCCCCACCGGCGGCCCGGGCAACTCACCGACGATCGGCAAGGACGGCCGCCCGGAGCACATCCGCGCGGCGATCGACGAGAGCCTGCGCCGGCTCGGCACCGACCACGTCGACCTCTACCAGTTGCACCGGGTCGACCCGGCGGTGCCCATCGAGGAGTCGTGGGGTGCGATGGCCGAGGTCGTGGCGGCCGGCAAGGCCCGGCAGATCGGGCTGTCCGAGGTGAACGTGACGCAGGTCGTGCGGGCCCAGGCCGTGCACCCGGTGGCGTCGGTGCAGTCCGAGCTGTCACTGTGGACGCGCGAGGTGTTGACCGAGGTGTTGCCGTACTGCGCCGCGCAGGGCATCGCCTTCCTGCCGTTCTCCCCGTTGGGTCGCGGGTTCCTCGCCGGCCGGTTCACCTCGTTCGACGACCTGCCCGCCGACGACTTCCGGCGCGGCCTGCCCCGTTTCCAGCAGGACGCGCTGCGCGCCAACCTGGCCATCGTCGCCCGGGTCCGGGAGATCGCCGACCGGGCCGGCGTCAGCCCCGCGCAGGTCGCCCTGGCCTGGGTGCTCGCCCAGGGTGAGCAGGTCATCCCCATCCCCGGCACCAAGACCCCGACGTATCTGGTGGACAACTGCGCGGCCGCTGACGTGCGGCTCAGCGCCGAGGACCTGGCCGACCTGGACGCGCTACCCGCACCCGAGGGCAGCCGCTACTGAGACTCCGGCGGCCCGGCAGCACGCGGCCGGGCCGCCACCGGCGGGCCGAACCTGACCCCGACACCCGGCGAGTAGAGCACGCTCGCCGGCGGCCCGACCGGCGCCGGCAGCCCGGCGGCGGCCACCAACTCGTCATCCAGGTGCAACACCTCGGCCCGGTGCAGGGGCCAGCTCGGATGCCAGTTCGGCAGGTGCAGCGTGCGCCCGTACGCCCGGGTGTGCAGGCCCCAGCGGGCGGTGACGAAGTGTTCGAGCGGCGTCGGCTCGACGATCCGCTCCCCCACCCGCACCGCCATCCGGCTCGTCGTACCCGCCGGACCCGGCCAGCGCCGCCGGCAGCGGTAGCTGCGACTGTCGCCGTCGCGATCCACCCGCATCGACGACCAGAGGTACGGCAGGCGCAGCGTCGCCCGCGCCACCAGCACCGGCAGCAGTCGGGACGCGTCGAGCGACCGGAACACGACCGCTCGTCGGCCGGCGTCGTCGACCGAGTAGAGCCGGACGTTGGTCTCGGCGAAGGTGCCGAAGTATGGCACCCCGGGGCCACGGCCGAAGCCCAGCCCGACCATCCGGAAACCGATCAGGCCGACGTAGCTGACCCCCTGCACCGTGTCCGGGCGAGTACCGACGGGCAGTAACGGCGCGACGACCTCCGGGGCGACCGCCCAGTGCAGGAAGGTGAGGTCCTCCCAGCGCTGGCGCAGGAGCGCCCAGGGGAACGCCTGCCGGGGCGCGTGGTCGACCGGTTCGGGGTGCACGCTCTCATGGTGGCCCAAGCGGTGGGCCGACGTGGTCTCAGGCGTGCGGACCGACACTGACGGTGCCGATGGTCAGCGAGGTCGTGCCCTCCAGGATCTCGCCGACCCGGTCGACCTCCCGCTCCAACGCCCGCTGCCGAGCGGCGCCGAGCGCTCGCAGCGGCTCGACGGTGACGCGGATGGAGCGGCCGGACCGGCGTTGGTGCCACACGCCGGCGACCACCCCGTCGACAAGCAGCACGGGATAGTTGCCGGCCTGCCCACCGGCGAGCGCCCGCTCGGCGGCCGCACCGGGGAAGAGCCGTTCGCGGGGGTGGCTGCCGACCGCGTACGCGTCGAAGTAGGGCAGCAGCCGCAGCCCGGACGGCCGGTCGTCGGGGAACTGGGTGTCGTCGGCGGCCACCCAGGCCTGGCTGCCCTCCACCGTCACCTCGGTCAGGTCGACCGAGTCGAACAGCCACGTCGCCCACCCCGGCGGAACGGCCATCCACCTGGCGAACTGCGCCGGGGTGGCCGGCCCGTACGCGTGCAGGTAGCTGCGCACGAGTGCGGCCAGGGCGGCTCGGCCGGGCATCGGCGTGAACTCGGGCAGCCACCGGGCCGGGCTGGTGTAGGTGGTGGCCCGACCGCGATTCGGACCGAAGCAGATCACGCCGCCCCGGGTGGCGGCGGCCATGGCGGCCACCCACCGCGGCCATTTGTCCTGGAAAGCCTCCATGACCAGGTCGCCCGCCCACGGGCCGACCCGGGCGACGACCTCCTCGGTCAGCTCGGCGGTGGTCAGGTCGGCCTCGGCGACCGCCTCGGCGATGGCCGCGAGGACCTGATCGGTCTGCTGGGGCGTCAGCAGCGCCACACTCCGCTCCCAGGGCGGGGCCGGCAACGCGGACAGCGCGCCGATCCACATCGGCAGGTCCGCTGCGGCGAGCAGGTGCACGGTGCCGCGCGGCCCACGGGTCTTGACCAGGGTGCGGTCGGTCCAGAGCGCCCGGCGCACCAGGGCGCGGGTCGCGCCCGGCACCCGCAGCCCGACGGACAGCTCGGCGGCCGACGCGATCTGGGCGTGCGCGCCACACATCGCCGACACCACGTCGGCGAGGCGTCCGGCATCCGGTGCGGCAACCGGGCCCGAAACAGCGTTCGCCGCCGGTGCGGCGAGCCAATGCCGCTGAAGACGTCGGGCGGACACCTGCGCCCAGCTCAGCTCGGTCATCGCCGGCAGCCGTCGCAGCCGTGGACGTCGGCCGTGCACCACCCGAGGGCTTCGACAGCGCAGATCCTCATGCCGCCCAGGCTACGAGCGACGTGTGTCACTTTCCGGCGACCGTCGTCGGCCTCGGGAACGGTGAGCCTCGACTCTGCCGCGGTGCCGGCTCGGAGCGGAGACGTTCACACGCCGTAGGCTGGGAGCGACGACAGGCACCGAGCAGGCCGCTCATATCCCGACAGGTGTGCTGATTCAGGACGTGCGGGAGGACATACGCGTGACGCAGAGCGACGCGGAGCTGGTGGTGCTCGCGCAGGCGGGAGACGCCGCTGCGCTCGGAGCACTGCTGGCCCGACACGAGGCCGGGATGCGCGCCGTCGCGCTGAGCGTCCTCGGTTACGGGCCGGACGCCGAGGACGCGGTGCAGGACGCGATGGTCGTCGCCCTGCGTCGTATCGGCGAGGTCCGCGACCCGACCGCCGTCGGCAGCTGGCTGCGGACCATCGTCCGCAACAGCAGCCGGATGGCGTTGCGTGGGCCCCGGGCCGTTCCGGTCGCCGAACCGGAGTGGTTCAGCCGCCCCGCCGACACTCCCACCCCCGAGGAGGCGCTGGACCGGGCCGCGATGCGCGACTGGGTGTGGGACTCCATCGGGCAACTGTCCGAACCCGACCGGCTCGTCACCCTGCTGCGGTACTTCAGCGACGCGTCCTCGTACGAACAGATCGCGGCCGTGTGCGGCGTGCCGGTCGGCACCGTCCGCAGCCGCCTCAGCCACGCCCGTCGTGCGCTCGCCGGCGGCCTGCGCACGGCGGCAAGCACGGCCCACGCGGACGTCGCCGCCTCGAACGACTCGCGGTGGCGTGCCGGCCGCGACATGATCACCACGGCGATGGACGGGGACTTCGAACGGGTGGTCCGCGAGAGCTGGTGGCCGGACGCCGAGATGATCGTGCCGGGCGGCCCACGCGGTGGCCGCGACCTGGCGATCAACGGGATGAACTGCGACCTGGCCGCCGGGGTACGGCAGCGGCTGCGCAACGTGGTCGGCAGCGGCGACGTGCTGATCTGGGAGACCGACCTGATCAGCCCGCCCGACGACCCGGAGCACTGCCCACCCGCGGCGCTGTGGTTGCAGGTGCTGCACGAGGGCCGGGTGCGCCACCTCACTCTCTTCCACCCGGTCCCCGCGCTGGTCTGAAGAACATCCCCGACCGAGCGAACTTTCTCCTCGGCCCGCGCATCTGGTCCGGTCATGCACCAGCTGCCGTGCCGGCGGACGCCGCACGGGTCTCGGATCGGGAGATAGTTCATGGGTTCCACCAGGCACGACGTCAGCGCCCTCGCACCCGGCGCCCACACGTTCACCGTCGACGGGGTCCGGCAGGTCTACCACGTCGCCGGCACCGGCCCGGTCTGCGTGGCGCACTCCGGCGGCCCGGGCATCGAGTGGTCGTACCTGCGGACGCCAGGCCTTGAGACGCACTTCACCATGGTCTACGTCGAGCCGATCGGCACGGGTGCGTCGGGACAGCTCGACGACCCCGGCGACTACCGTCTCGACACGTATGTCCGGTTCCTGCATGCCGTCGTCGAGCTCCTCGGCGACGACCGGGTGTACCTCCTCGGGCACTCGCACGGCGGTTTCGTCGTCCAGCGGTACGCGCTCACCCACCCGGACCGGGTCGCCGGCCTCGCCCTGTACGACACGTCACCCGTCACCGGCGCCGAGTTCTGGGCCGAGGCCATGGCCGGCCTCGCCGCCTACCCGCAGCGGCACCCGGACCGGCCGGAGGCGGCGGCGGTCCCCGCCGCCTTCGGGCAGATCGGCGGCGCGACTGACGACGAGTCGTTGGGCGCCGCCCTGCGCGCCGCCCTGCCGGTGTACTTCGCGGACTTCTGGGGTCGACAGGACGAGTTCGCCCCGTTCCAGGCGGCCGTCCGGATCTGGTCGACGCCGGCCGGCGCGCAGGATCCGACGCCCTTCGACGTACGGGACAACCTCAGCGAGATCACCGTGCCCGTCGTGGTGATCGTCGGGGCGTACGACTTCATCTGCGGGCCCCGCTGGGCCGAGCAACTGCACGCGGGGCTTGCGGACTCGCGACTGGTGACGCTGGAGCGAAGCGGGCACTTCGCGCACATCGAGCAGCCTGTCGAGTTCACCGACGCCGTGGTGGAGCTGCTGAAGCGGTGACCCACAGCGGCACCGCCCGTCGTCACGACCGCCCAGAGGTCGGTTCGTCACAGCGGGCAGGCCTCGGGGTGCGGTCGCGTTGCACGGTCATAGGCTGAGCACTTCGCTGCAGCGTGACGAAGAGGAGACCGCCGTGAGCCAGACCGAACGGATGGATTCCGTCGACGAGTGGAACGTGGTCGAGGACGACGGGGTTCTGGACGCCTCCGACACCCTCGACGACGACCGGGTCGGCGACCCGCTCGACACCGGCATCGTCGCCGAGGACCACTGGACGGCGGCGAACCGCTTCGGCACCACGCCCGCCGAGGAGCGGGCCGGTGAGTCCCTGGAGCAACACCTCGCCCAGGAGGTGCCGGATGTCGACCCGTACGCCGAGGGCGGCGACGACGAGGACGAGCTGACCCGCAGGGGGTACGAGTCGGAGGCGCGCGCCGGCCGTCTGGTCGCCTACGACGAGGGCGTCCGCGAGGACGACGAGGCCGAGTCGGTGGCGTGGGACGCCGGAATCGACGCGGGTGCCGCGAGCGCGGAGGAGGCGGCGATCCACGTGGTGGAGGACCCGGACGGGCCCGGCGACGGTCCGCTGCGCTGACGCCGTACCCGCCGGGCCCGGCACCTCGCGGGGTGCCGGGCCCGGCGGCGTCGGTCAGTGGATGACGACAGGCGTCTTGACCTGCTCGCCCTGCGGGTCGTCGAGCTGCGCCGGCTGACGTCGGCGCGGCAGCAGTGCGGCCGGGATGAACGTGAGCACGACGAGCGCGAACGCGACCCAGAACGTGGTGGCGAAGGACTTGGCGGCGAAGTCGAGACCGCGCTCGATCAGCGACGGGTCCACCGGCATCTGTTGCAGCAGCTCCGGCCGCTGCTGGGAGGCGATGGCCAGCCCAGCTTCGGTGACCGGCTTGCCGCTCTCGTCCACCAGGCCGGGGATCGGCCGGGAGCCGTTCAGCTCGTTGGTGAGGATCACCGACATCACGGCGGCACCGACCGACCCGCCGATCTGCTGAAGGATGTTGACCAGGGTCGAGCCGCGCGCCACATCCTGCGCCTGCAACGTCCGCAGCGCCGAGGTCATGATCGGCATCATCGTGCCGCCCATGCCCAGACCCATCACGAACAGCGATCCACCGAGCATCCAGTACGGGGTCTGCGGGTCGACCTGGGTGAAGCCGAAGAACCCGACGACGATGAGCCCCAGCGCGAACGGGACGGTGCGCCCGATCGGCACCCGGTCGGCGAGCGTGCCGGCGATCGGCATGGTGATCATCGCGCCGATGCCCTGCGGGGCCATCAGCAGACCTGCGGCCATCGCCGACTCACCGCGCACCTGCAGGAAGTAGCTCGGGAACAGCAGGCCGGCGCCCATGAAGGCGATGATGAACACGAACATCGTCACCGACGCGATGGTCAGACTGCGGTTGCGGAACAGGCGCAGGTCGAGCAGCGGGTGCCGGGGCTTGAACGAGTAGAGCACGAACGCCACCACCAACGCGCCGCCGACAAGCATCGGGGCCCACACCTTGGGCTCGGCGAAGGTGCCGGTCTCCGGCAGGGACGACACACCGTAGAGGAAGAGGGCGAGACCCGGCGAGAGCATGGCCATGCCGACGAAGTCGAACGACTCGGACGGCTCGGGCGCGTCCTTCGGCAGCGCGAGCTGCGCGTAGATGAGGGCGATCACGCCGACCGGCAGGTTGATCAGGAAGATCCAGTGCCAGCTCGCGGTGTCGATCAGCCAGCCGCCGAGGATCGGGCCACCGATCGGCCCCAACAGCATCGGGATGCCGAGGACGGCCATCAGCCGGCCGATCCGGTGCGGGCCGGCGGCCCGGGTCATGATGGTCATGCCCAGCGGCATGAGCATGCCACCGCCGAGGCCCTGCAGGACCCGGTAGCCGATCAGCTCGCCGATCGTGTCGGCCATGGCGCAGAGCCCGGACCCGATCGTGAACAGGGCCAGCGCCACCATGTAGAGCCGCTTGGTGCCGAACCGGTCCGCCGCCCACCCGCTGAGCGGGATCACGGTGGCGAGGGCGAGGGTGTAGGCGGTCATCGTCCAGGCGACGCGGGCGTAGGACGCGTCGAACTCACTCTGGAACTTGGGCAGCGCCACGCTGACCACCGTCACGTCGAGGATCGACATGATCGCGCCAAGGACGACGACGCCCGCCACCTTGAGCACCGCGCCGTCGAGTTTGTCCGATGTCGCGACGGATTGCTGTGTCACTAACTCTCCTGAAGTCGATTGGGCCGGCCGATGGTGGGCGGTGGCGGCGATGCCGCGCCTACCGGGCGCGGGGCGCGACGAGCCGGGGCAGGACGCGCGGAGGCAGACTAACCGCCAGGTGTGACGATTCGCCGCTGGATTTCGTGACCGGTGAGCCGCGTATCCGAACGGCCGTCCAATTGCAGCCGCTCGTCGGGGTGGCGGTCAGCCTCGCGCGTCGAGAAGGCCCGACCTCAGCCAGGGATCGCGGAACCCTGGATGAACCGCACCTGGTTGGGGTTCGGCAGCGGTGCGACCGTCGGCCCATGACACCTTCCACCCACACCGTCGCCGGTCACTGGATCGGTGGCGAGACCGTCACCGGCTCCGCCGGCACTCTTCCCGTCGTGAACCCGGCCACCGGAGAGGTCGTCGCCGAGACCCCGGCCGGCACCGCCGCCGACGTCGACCGAGCCGTCGCCGCCGCCCGGGCCGCCTTTCCAGCCTGGTCGGCGACCACCCCGCAGCACCGGGCGGACGTGCTGCGCCGCCTCGGTGCCGGCCTCGCCGCCCGTACGGAGGAGATCGCCCAGGCGATCACCGCCGAGATGGGCTCCCCGATCGGGATGTCCCGGACCGCCCAGGTGGCGTTCCCGGCCGCGGTGGTCGAGTCCGTCGCCGGCCTGGCCAACGACTTCGCCTGGACCCAGGAGGTCGGCAACTCGCTGATCGTCCGCGAGCCGATCGGCGTGGTCGGCGCGATCACCCCGTGGAACTTCCCGCTCCAGCAGATCGTCTCCAAGCTGGCCCCGGCGCTGCTCGCCGGCGACACGATGGTCTTCAAGCCGTCCGAGAACGCCCCGCTGACCGCCCGGATCCTCGCCGAGGTGGCCGCCGAGGCGGGCGTACCGGCGGGCGTCCTCAACATCGTCTACGGCACCGGCGCGACCGTCGGCGAGGCGATCTCCGCCCACCCCGACATCGACATGATCTCGTTCACCGGCTCCACCCGCGCCGGGCAGCGCATCTCCGCGGTGGCCGCGGCGACCGTCAAGCGGGTCGCGTTGGAGCTCGGTGGCAAGGGCGCGAACATCATCCTCGACGACGCCGACCTGCCGGCCGCGGTCGAGCGGGGGCTGATGATGGCGTTCAGCAACGGCGGTCAGGTCTGCGGCGCGTGGCCACGGATGCTGGTGCCCGCCTCCCGGCAGGACGAGGTCGTGGCGTTGGCCGTCGAGGCCGCGAGGCAGTACACCGTCGGCGACCCCGGCGACGAGGCCACCCGGATCGGCCCGATGGCGTCCGAAGCCCACCGGCAGAAGGTCGTCGGCTACATCGAGCGGGGCATCGCCGACGGCGCCCGGCTCGTGTTCGGCGGCCCGGAGCGGCCCGAGGGACTGCCCGTCGGGGCCTACGTGCGGCCGACGATCTTCGCCGACGTCGACCCGGCCTCCGCGATCGCCCAGGAGGAGATCTTCGGCCCGGTGCTGACGATCATCCCGTACGCCGACGAGGAGGAGGCCGTGGCCATCGCCAACGGCACGCCGTACGGCCTGACCAGCGGCGTCTTCGGCGAGCCGGAGCACGCGCTGGCGGTCGCCCGACGGCTGCGCGTGGGCCAGGTCGACGTGAACGCCGGTCACTGGAACCCGCTCGCCCCGTTCGGCGGCTACAAGCAGTCCGGCAACGGCCGCGAGTTCGGCCGCCTGGGCCTGGAGGAATTCCTGGAAACCAAGTCCATCCAGCGCTAACCCCTCCCCGCCCCCGCGCCCCGCCCTACGCCCCCGCCCTACGCCCCGCCCTACGCCCCCGCCGATCTTGCACTTTCGGTCGTCGACATGGGCTGATATACCCGTTATGTCTCGACAGAAAGTGCAAGATCGCGAAACCCCGGGGGCGGGGCGCGGGGCGGGGCGCGGGGCGGGGCGCGGGGCGGGGGCACGGGCGGGGGTGGAACAGGGGGCTTGGGGTGCTGTGTTGCACTCGATGTGCCGGTCGACTGCCGGCACCCACCGATCGGAGTCACCGTGGACCGCGCTCAACTCGCCAGCTTCCTGCGCACCCGCCGTGAAGCCCTCCAGCCCGAGGACGTCGGGTTGCCCAGGGGCCCACGGCGGCGTACCGGGGGGCTACGGCGCGAGGAAGTCGCCACGTTGAGCGGGATGTCCACCGACTACTACAGCCGGTTGGAGCAGCAGCGCGGGCCGCACCCCTCGGAGCAGATGCTCGCCGCGTTGGCGCGTGGTCTGCGGCTGTCGCTCGTCGAACGGGACCACCTGTTCCAGTTGGCCGGACACGCAGTTCCGCACCGCGCGGTACGGGCCGACCACGTCAACCCGGGGATGATGCGGATCCTCGACCGGATGCAGGACACCCCGGCCCAGGTGGTGAACCACCTCGGCGAGACCCTGGCGCAGACCGCGCCGGCCGTCGCCCTACTCGGTGACGAGACCCGTCACACCGGGCTGGCGCGCAGCGCGCACCACCGCTGGTTCACCGACCCGACGGCCCGGCGGCTGCACCCGGCCGAGTACCACCAGACGCAGAGTCGACTGCTCGTGGCACACCTGCACGCGGCGTACACCCGGGACGGGCGCGGCTCGCGGGCCGCCGCGCTCGTCGACGACCTGCTGGCCAGGAGCACCGAGTTCGCGCAGCTGTGGCGGGAGCACCCGGTGCCCGCCGGCTACTGCCCGCCCAAGCACTTCGTGCACCCCGAGGTCGGCGCGTTGGAGCTGCACTGCCAGACCCTTGTGGACCCCGACCAGTCACAGACACTGTTGGTCTTCACCGCCGCGCCCGGGTCGCCGAGCGACGAGAAGCTGCGGTTGCTCTCCGTCATCGGCGGCCAACTAGTCTGAGCACTTTCCGCTCCGGGCGGGATAGCGCGCGGGGCTGACGCCCAGGTAGCGCCGGAAGTGGCGGGTCAGGTGGGCCTGGTCGAAGAACCCGGCCGCGACGGCGGTCTCGACGGGCCGCTGCCCGGCGAGGAGCAGGCGACCCGCCAGCTGGACCCGCGCACTCACGCGCCCTCACCCGCGGTCTGCGGATGGCGATCTTCACGTCCGACTTGTTCGGCACCGGCAACGACCGGGACAACCGTGCCGCCGTGCGGGCGGTCGGACGGGAGAAGCTCGACCTGGTGGGCCTGGCGTTGCACGCGCCCCGCGCCGTGGTGGACAAGGTGCTCAAGGGTGCGTCCATGCACCCGTAACGGCATCCGTGGCGACGAAGACATTGATATCGGTCCGTACGACTGTAATGATTAACACACTTTACAGTTGTTTCGTCGCCCGGAAGGAACCCGACATGGCGCGCCGATTGGCCGGGCTCGCGCCCCGCCGCCCCCGCATCAGACTGACCTCCGCGCTCGCCGCGGCCCTGCTCGCCGTACCGACCGGTCTGGTCGTCGGCGCATCACCGGCGACGGCCGCCGCGACGGGCGCCATCACCGGGTACGGCGGCAAGTGCGTCGACGTGGCCGCCGCGAACCCGGCCAACGCCACACCGGTCCAGCTCTACGCCTGCAACGGCTCGACAGCGCAACAGTGGACGGTGGCCGACGACGGCACGATCCGGGCGCTGGGCAAGTGCCTCGACATCGCCGCCGCCAGCACCGCCAACGGCGCCCGGGTGCAGATCTACGACTGCAACGGCACCGGGGCGCAGCAGTGGTCGGCAAGCGCCGGGCAGCTTGTCAACCCGACCTCGGGCAAGTGCCTCGACGCGACCGGCCAAAGCTCGGCCGACGGGACGCCACTACAGATCTGGAGCTGCACCGGCACCGCCAACCAGACCTGGGCGCTGCCCACCGGCGGCGGCACCACACCACCGCCGTCGAGTGGGTTCGCCCACCCGGGCGTGCTGGTCAGCCGGGGCCAACTCGACTTCGTCCGGAGCCGGGTGCAGGCCGGCGCGCAGCCGTGGGCGGCGGCCTACAACCAGATGATGGGCAGCCGGTACGCCTCGCTGTCGCGCACCCCGGCGCCCCGTTCGGTGGTCGAGTGCGGTTCCTACTCCAACCCGAACAACGGCTGCACGGACGAGCGGGAGGACGCGATCGCGGCGTACACCGACGCGCTGGCCTGGTACATCACCGGCGACGCCCGGTACGCGCAGAAGTCGATCCAGATCATGGACGCGTGGTCGGCCACCATCACCGCGCACACCGGCAGCAACGCCCCGCTGCAGACCGGCTGGGCCGCCTCGGTCTGGCCCCGGGCGGCCGAGATCATCAAGTACACGTACACCAGCTGGCCCAACGCCAACCGCTTCGCCACCATGCTGCGCAACGTCTACCTGCCGATGGTGCGCAACGGCTCGAACAGCAACGGCAACTGGGAACTGACCATGATGGAGGCCACCGTCGGCATGGCCGTCTTCCTGGAGGACCGGAGCGCCTACGACGCGGCGGTCACCCGTTTCCTCAACCGCACCCGGGCCTTCGTCTACCTGCCCAGCGACGGCGCGTTGCCGTACACGATGCCCGGTAGCGGTCTGGACACCAGCTCCGAGATCATCGGCTACTGGCAGGGCCAGTCGACCTTCGTCGCCGGCCTCGCCCAGGAGACCTGTCGCGACTTCGTCCACACCGGGTACGGGATCTCCGCCATCTCGCACGTCGCGGAGACCTCGCGGATCCAGGGGCGGGACCTGTACCCACAGGTCGGTGAACGGCTGCGGCAGGCGCTCGGCTTCCACTCGCGCTACCAGCTCGGCGAGGCGCCGCCGTCCTGGCTCTGCGGCGGCAGCCTCACGCGGGGCCTCGGCCCGGTCACCGAGGTCGGCTTCAACGCGATGGGCAACCGGTTGGGCAACGTCATGACCAACACGCAGACCCTCACGCTGCAACAGCGTCCGGCCGGAACGAACAACCTCTTCGTCGCCTGGGAAACGCTGACCCACGCCAACAACCCCAACTGACCATGCTGCCGTGGGGTGGCGCCGAGTGCGCGGCGCCACCCACGGCGTGCTCAGGTGTCGGCCCCCAACGCCACCACCGGGCTGACCCGCGACGCCCGGCGGGCCGGTAGCACCCCGGCCAGCGCGGTCAACAGGACCAGGGCCACGAAGAGCCCGGTCAGCGGCAGCAGCGGCGCGGTCAGCGGTGCCTCGATCCCGAGAGTCTGCACCGCCAACCAGGCGTACGGGATGCCGAGCACCAGACCGATCGTCGCGCCGATCACCCCGTACAGGCCGGACTCGACGGTCAGCATGGTTCGCAGGCCGGCCCGGGACAGCCCGACCGCCCGGAGCAACCCGGACTCGCGGACCCGTTCCACCACCGAGAGCGCCGTCGTCGAGCCCACGCCGACGACCGCGATCAGCACGGTCAGCCCGACCAGACCGACGGCGATCCAGACCAGGGTGCGCACCAACGCGTCGTTGCGGTCGCGGTCGTCGGCGAGCACGGTGAGGCCCACGCCGTCGCTGCCGCCGATCGCCTGGCGCAGGGCCCGTACGCCGGCGGTGCGACCGTCCTCGCCGGTCCCGGCGGCGTCGGCAAGCAGACCGGTGTACGCGGCCGACACGTCGAGCCGGTCCAGGTCGGCCGGGTCGGCGAGGATGCCGGCGTGCAGCGGGCCGTCACCGGGCAGGATCGCGACGACCCGCACGTCGACTCTGCTGGTGGCGACGGCGAGCGCGACGGTGTCGCCGACCCGCAGGCCCGCGTCCCGCGCGACCCAGCTGTTCAGCACGATCCGGCCCGGGCCACGATCGGCCAGGGTGCCCTGGGCGACGTCCAGGTCGTCGGTAGTCGGCAACGCCGCCACGTCCAGGTCGCTCGTCGGATATCCGGCCTCGACGTGGCCGAGCTTGTCGGTGCCGCGCAGCAGCGTGGCGTCGCCGACCATCCGGTACGGCACCACCCGGGCCAGCGCGCCGTTGGCCGCCTCGGCCCGGGGCACCACCGCCGGCGGCAGCGTCCCACCGTTGCTGGTGACCTCGAAGTCGGTCGGGGCCGAGAGCGCCATCTCCCGGTCGGCGAGGATCTGCAGCGACGCGCCGCCGATGACCACCCCGGAGATCAGGGTCACGCCTAGCGCGACCACGACGGAGACCGCGGCCGCCCGGCGCGGCACCCCGCCGATCCCGCCGACCGACATCCGCCCGAGTGGGCCGAACTGCCGCAGCGGCCACCCCACCACGGCCAGCACCGGGCGCACCAGCAGCGGACCGAGGGCCACCAGCGCACAGAACGCCAGCGCGCCGGACGCGACAAGCAGGAGCAGCGGCATCGTCGGGTCGTAGGTCGACTGCTCCGGACTCGGCAACAGACCTATCGTCGCGACCGCCGCCAGGACCGCGCCGACGGCCAGGAGTAGCCCGGAGACCAGACGCAGCACGCCGATGCCGCGCCGGCCGGCGGTGGTGCTCGACGTACGCAGCGCCTCCAGTGGAGAGACCCGGGCGGCGGAGAGCGCGGGTGCCAGCACGGCCAGCACGGTGATCACGACGGCACCGATCACCACGGTGACCGCCGCCGCCAGCGGCAGGCCCGGCGAGGAGACCGGGTGGCCGGTGGCGCGCAGGACCGCCGGCAGCGCGTACCCGAGGGTGAGCGCTGCCGCGACCCCGACGACGCCGGCCACCAGCCCGGTCAGGGCTCCCTCGGCGGTCAGGGCCGCTACCAGCGTGCCCCGACTCGCGCCGACCGCCCGCAGCAGCGCGAGCTGCCGCATCCGCTGGGCGAAGACGATGCGGAAGGTCGAGGTGACCACCAGCGCCGCCGCGACGACCGCGATGGAGACGAACATGCCGACCAGGAGGAAGAGTTTCCCGACCTGCTCGGCCGCCGCGTTGGCCTCGGCTTCGCGTACCTCGGCGCCGGAGCGGATCGGCTGCCCGGCGACCGCCGTGGTCACCCGCTGGCGGACGACCTCCGACGCGGTGTCGGGGGCCACCCGCACGTCGACGCGCTCCACAGCCGTCAGACGCGCCCAGGCGATCACGGCGCGGTCCGGGGCGTACGCGTCGTAGCCGGCGTCGGCCGCGGCGTCCACCATGCCGGTCACGGTGAGCGGGGCGGGCGTGGTGAGTTCGCCGCCCATGGCGCGGGTGGTGGTGCCGACCGAGAGCCCGAGCCGCTCGGCGGTACGCGGGGTGATGGCGATCTCGCCGGGCTGGTCCGGGTAGCTGCCCTCGATCACGTGGACGGTGCTGAGCGGGCCGGTGCCGGGGTCGGCCTGGAGGTTGAGGTAGTCCTCGCCGATGGAGACCCCGGTCGCGACCCGGGCCACCGCCTCGGCCACCCCGGGCACGGCCCGGATCTGCCGCAGGTCCCCCACCGTCGGTGGCGGAACGTCGGTGCTGCCGATCACCAGATCGGTGACGGCCGGGGTGCCACTGAGGTTGTCCCGCACGGTCCGTTCGGTGATCTGCTGGACCAGCACGGTGCCGAAGACCACGAACGACGCGACAAGGACCGCCAGGCCGGTCAGGATCAGCCGGCCGGGCCGCCGGGCCGCGGCGGTCGTCTGGGTACGCAGCACCGTCGCCCTCATGCGCCTGCCGCCAGGTCACGCAGCGCGTCGGTGACCGACACCTGGTTCGGCTTGTCGATCTCGCCGGCCAACCGCCCGTCGGCGAGCAGCACCACCCGGTCGGCGTACGCGGCGGCGATCGGGTCGTGGGTGACCATGACGACGGTCTGGCCGAGGTCGCGTGCCGAGTCGCGCAGGATGGTGAGGACCTCCGCACCGGAGCGGGAGTCGAGGTTGCCGGTCGGCTCGTCGGCGAAGACCACCTCCGGCCGGGCCACCAGCGCGCGGGCCAGCGCGACTCGCTGCTGCTGGCCACCGGACAGCTCACTGGGCCGGTGGTTCAGGCGGTCGCCGAGGCCGAGCACCCGCACCAGGTGCGCCAGGAGTTCGGCGTCTGGCTGCCGACCGGCGAGGTCGAGCGGCAGGGTGATGTTCTGCGCGGCGGTGAGCTGCGGCAGCAGGTTGAAGGACTGAAAGACGAAGCCGATCCGCTCCCGGCGTACCCGGGTCAGCGTCCGGTCCGACTGGCCGGTCAGCTCCGTTCCGCCGAGCAGGACGCGACCGGAGGTGGCCGTGTCGAGGCCGGCGAGGCAGTGCATCAGTGTCGACTTGCCGGACCCGGACGCGCCCATGATCGCGGTGAACTCGGCACGGCCGAAGCCGACCGAGACCCCGTCCAGGGCACGGACGGCGGTGTCGCCACTGCCGTACACCTTCACCAGGTCGACCGCGGCGACCGCGGCGTGGCTGGTCTCCGGCGGGGCGTGGGTTGTCATCGTTCCTCCAGTGGCTGCGTGGTGACCCGGAAAGCCTCGCCAGCACCGCCGGTTTGGCGCATCGGCCCGGAGCCGGGTATCGCCGACGCCGGGTCTGCCTTTCGGCCGATCCGCCACCTCCGTCCGGCTGGCTACGCTGGGTCACCATGAGCACGCCGGATCTTCGACGATGGTGGGTACGCCTGGCCCAGGCCGCCGGACTTGTGGCCATCGGGCTGCTCGCCCTCTTCGACCTCCGGTACAGCTCGCCCAGCGGCCTGACCGCCCTGCTGCTCGTGCTGGTGCGGGTGGGGCTCGCGGTGGCCACGGTGCCGCTCTGGCTGCCGGTGCACCGGCCGGGCTCCCGCCGGCTGCCGCTGGGCGCGCTGATTCTCGCCTCGGCGTCACTGGCCGTGACCGCGGCGAGCGTGATCATTCCCGACGGCCGCTACGGGCTCGGCGGCAGCTGGGGCCTCGCCGAGTCGGCCGGGCTGATCGGGGTGGTCTTCGTGGTGGCGCGCTGGGGGGCACCCCGACTCGCCCCGGCGGCGGCGGTGGTCGCCGGCCTCGCCGTCGCCGCCCTGCCGCTGCGGTCCGGCGCCGAAAGCCTCCTGGTGATCTTCGGTCTGCTCCAGGTGATCGCCGCCGCCGGCGCCGCCGGCGTGGGCCTCTACCTGCGCATCGTTGCCGCCGGTCGGGAGCGGGCCATCGCGCTGGTACGGGCCGAGCAGCGTGCCGAGTTCGCCCGGGACCTGCACGACTTCATCGCCCACCACGTCACCGGCATCGTGGTGCAGGCGCAGGGCGCGCGGTTCGTCGCCGAACGGGACCCGCAGCGGGTGATCGTCGCCCTGGAGCAGATCGAGCATGCCGGCGCCGAGACGATGGCCTCGATGCGACGGATGGTCGGGATCCTGCGCAACCCGCACGCGCCGCCCGACGCGCCGCTGGCCCCACTGGCCGGGGTCACCGAGTTGGAGCCGCTGCTGACCGGGTTCAACGGCGCGGCGAACGCGCCGGCACGACTGCACGTCGACGGCGACCTGAACGGACTGCCGGTGGAGGTCTCGACATCGGCGTACCGGGTGGTGATGGAGGGGCTGACCAACACCCGCCAGCACGCACCCGACGCGCGGTCCGTGGACGTGGCCGTGCGGCGTACCCCGGACTGGCTCCTGGTCCGGGTCGCCGACGACGGGGCGTCGCCGCGCACCACGCCGGCCCGGGGGCACGGCTTCGGGCTCATCGGCCTCAGCGAGCGGGTACGTGCCCTCGGCGGCACGGTCACCGCCGGGCCGGGCGTCGCCGGTGGTTGGGTGCTCGACGCGGCGTTCCCGCTGCAGGTGGCGGCGGTCCGGTGATCCGGGTGCTGATCGCCGATGACCAGGCCATGGTCCGGACCGGCTTCGCAATGATCATCGGCGCCCAGCCGGAGATGGAGGTGGTCGGCGAGGCCGCCGACGGAGTCCAGGCCGTCGAGTTGGCCCGACGACTACGCCCGGACGTGGTGCTGCTGGACATCCGGATGCCTCGCCTCGACGGTCTCGAGGCCCTGCGGCTGCTCGCCGGGCCGGGCGTCGTCGAACCGGTCCGGGTGGTCGTCGTGACGACCTTCGACCTCGACGAGTACGTGCACACCGCGCTCTCCAACGGCGCCTGCGGCTTCCTCCTCAAGGACTCCGGCCCGGCCCTGCTGGTGGAGGCGGTCCGCGCGGCCGTGTCCGGCGACGCACTCATCAGCCCTTCGATCACGGTACGGCTGTTGGAGCACCTCAGCTCACCCGCCCCGGCGCGCGACGACGGCGGCCTGTCGCCACGGGAACTCGACGTCGTGAAGCTCGTCGCCCGGGGCCTGACGAACGCCGAGATCGCCACTCAGCTCTTCATCGCCGTGGGCACGGTCAAGACCCACCTGGCGAGCGTGCAGATGAAACTCACCGCCCGCAACCGGGTCGAGATCGCCGCCTGGGCCTGGGAACGACGTCTCCTCAACTGAGCAGACAGCCTGTCTGCTGTGAGAGGTCCCAGGTCAGGCTCTCGGGAGGCGGGCGGGACGGTGTCCTGCTCGATGGCTTTGGAGCTGATGTCGCGAATGAATCGACGACCCCGGCGACCCGCACGGCCGATGATCCCAGCGATACCGCCGCAGCGGTGACACCGACCGCACCGACCACCGACCACACCGATGTCGTGAACGATTCAGCTCCAAAGGCAGCGTTCGGCACATCATGCGCCAGCCCTGAGCCGAATCCTCGCACCGAAGTCAGCGTCCGCCCCTCGGCGGGGCAGCCTCCCGAACCACGGTGACCTAACATAGACAGTGCTGTATTGCTGCTGGTGGGCGCGCGACCGAGGCGGGGAAATCATCATGCGTGATCGTCGAAATCGAGGAATCCGGTCGAAGGCCGCCGCGCTGGCCGCCGCCGCGCTGGCGGTGACCCTGGTGGCCGTCGGCGCGACCCCGGCGTACGCCGCGGAGGACACCGAACGCCCCAGCGCTCCCGGCCCCATCTCGGTCGTCGCCATCGACACCACCTCGGTCGAGCTGACCTGGGCCGCCTCGACCGACAACGTGGGGGTGGTCCGTTATCCGGTCTCCGCGCGGTTCGAGGACAACGGCCTGACCTGGTCGACCGACACCAACAGCATTCGGATCACCGGCCTGCGGCCGTCGCGCACGTACACCTTCTTCGTGTCGGCGCTCGACGCGGCCGGCAACGGCTCGCCGTCGACCGCGCCCCTGCGGTTGACCATGCCACCGGGGGACGACCAACCGCCGGGCGCGCCGGGTCAACCGGTGGCGTTCGACGTCACCGCCACGGTGGTGCGGCTGCGCTGGACCCCCTCGGTCGAAAACGTCGCTCTTGAACGGTACGAGGTGTTCCAGGTCGACGCCGGCGGCGCCCTCACCCGGGTCAGTGAGGTGTACCAGTACCCACCACGCAACAGCACCCAGGTCAGCGGGTTGACGCCGAACACCCCGTACACCTTCGTGGTGCAGGCCAAGGACGAGGCCGGCAACCGGTCACCGCTGTCCACGCCGGTCACCGTGACCACCCTGCCGCCACCGCCGAGCTGCTCGGTCCGGTCGACGGTGAGTCAGTGGCCGGACGGCTTCGTGGCGCGTCTCGCGGTCACGAACACTGGCCCGACCCCGATCGACGGGTGGACGATGAGCTGGCGGTTCTACGCCGGCCAGCAGCTACGCAGCCTGTGGGGCGCGGAGGTCGTCGACCGCGACAGCAGCTACCTGCGGGTGCGCAACCTCCGCCACGACAAGCAGATCCCGCCCGGCGGCACGGTGTCGCTGGGAGTCGTCGCCAGCGGCACGCAGACTCCGCAGGAGGTCACCGTCAACGGGGGCGTCTGCGTGGTGGCAGACGAATAACACTCGGGTACGGAGTCTGGCGTGGGCCGCGACATCTTGCGACGCTAACGCCTGTGTATGACTACGACCTGTTGGTGCTGGGCTCCGGGCCCAGCGGTCAGAAGGCCGCGATCGCCGCCGCCAAGCTCGGCAGGCGGGTCGGCATCGTGGACCGCCGCGACATGATCGGTGGGGTGTGTATCAACACCGGCACCGTCCCCTCCAAGACGTTGCGCGAGGCCGTGCTCTACCTGACCGGTCTGAGCCAGCGGGACCTGTACGGCAGCAGCTACCGGGTCAAGGAGGACATCACCGTCAGCGACCTGGCGGCCCGGACCCAGCACGTCATCACCCGGCAGACCGATGTCATCCGCAACCAACTGTCCCGCAACCGGGTCACGATGATCACCGGCACCGGGCGTTTCGCCGACGCGCACTCGATCTGGGTCGACGGCGGCTCCGGTCGCGAGTCCAAGGTGACCTTCGACAAGGTCGTCATCGCCGCCGGCACCCGCCCGGCCCGACCGGACAGCGTCGACTTCGACGACCGGACGATCGTGGACTCCGACGGCGTCATCAACCTTCAGGCCGTACCTCGCAGCATGGTCGTGGTGGGCGCCGGTGTGATCGGCATGGAGTACGCCTCGATGTTCGCCGCGCTCGGCACCAAGGTGACTGTGGTGGAACGCCGCGACCGGATGTTGGACTTCTGCGACGACGAGATCGTCGAGTCCCTCAAGTACCACCTGCGCGACCTGTCCGTGGCGTTCCGCTTCGGCGAGGAGGTCGCCGCCGTGGAGAAGCACCAGACGGCGGCGCTGTGCATCCTCAAGAGCGGCAAGAAGATCGTCGCCGACACGGTGATGTACTCGGCGGGTCGACAGGGGCAGACCGACGACCTGGCCCTGGAGGCGGCCGGGTTGGAGGCGGACCGACGCGGCCGGATCGCTGTGGACGCCAACTACCGCACGGCGGTGGAGAACGTCTACGCCGTCGGTGACGTGATCGGCTTTCCCGCGCTCGCGTCCACCTCGATGGAGCAGGGCCGGTTGGCCGCGCAGCACGCCTGCGGCGAACCGATCCGGGAGATGCACGGCCTCCAGCCGATCGGCATCTACACGATCCCGGAGATCAGCTTCGTCGGGCAGACCGAGGCGCAGCTCACCGAGCGCTCGACACCGTTCGAGGTGGGCATCGCCAGGTATCGCGAGCTGGCCCGGGGTCAGATCGTTGGCGACTCGTACGGCATGCTGAAGCTGCTCGTCTCCCCCGACGACGGCCGGCTGCTCGGGGTGCACGTGTTCGGCACCGCCGCCACCGAGATCGTCCACATCGGGCAGGCGGTGATGGGCTGCGGCGGCACGATCGACTACCTGGTCGACGCGGTGTTCAACTACCCGACGCTCGCAGAGGCGTACAAGGTCGCAGCCCTGGACGCGTCCAACAAGATCCGCAACATCACCCGCATCGACGGCTAACCCCCACCCCACCCACCCCACCCCCACCCCACCCACCCCACCCCTCCTGGTGATCAAGAGGTTTCCGTCATGCGACCTGGCGTGTCGTGACGCAAACCTCTTGATCAACGAGAGGGTCGGAGGGGTGGGAGGGGGGCCGGTGGCCCGGTTCGCGTCAGCCTGCGGAGCAGGTGGGGCTCAGGCTGCCGGCGGTGCCGTTGGCCTGGAACCCGAACTCGGTGGACTGCCCGGCTCCGACCTGACCGTTGTAGGCGACGTTGGTCCAGTTCGTCGTGCCGGTGTTACCACTGCGGTTGGCGCTCCAGGCGTTGGTGACGGTGGCGCCCGACGGCAGCCCGATCGACACGGTCCACCCGTTGAGCGCCGACGAGCCCGCGGTGACCCGTACGTTCGCCACGAAGCCACCGTTCCACTGGTTCACCGACACCGTGGCGGTGCAGCCACCCGTGCCGGGCGGCGGCGTGGTGGGCGGGTTGGTCGGCGGGTCCGTCGGAGGGTCGGTGGGCGGGTCGGTGGGCGTGGTGCCGTTGTTCAAGGCGGCGAGGACCGCATCGTACGCGGGCTTCTTCGAGCCGTTGCTGTTGAACAGCAACGGGGTCTGGTTGGAGCGCCACGAGTCACTGTCCCGGATGCCCCACACCGTGATCCCGGTGCAGCGCGAGACGGCGAGGCAGTCCTCGACCACGCTGCGATAGGTGTTTGCCGAGGCCCCCTGGATGTCCAGCTCGGTGATCTGCACGTCCACGCCGAGGGCCGCGAAGCTCGACAGGGTGGTGCGGTAGTTGCTGACGTACGGGGAGTCGTTGTTGAAGTGCGACTGGAAACCGACGCAGTCGATCGGCACACCGCGCGACTTGAAGTCCCGGACCATGTTGTAGACGCCCTGCGTCTTCGCGTGGGTCCAGTTGTCGGTGTTGTAGTCGTTGTAGCAGAGCTTCGCGCCCGGGTCGGCGGCCCGCGCGGCGCGGAACGCCGCCTCGATCCAGTCGTTGCCCGTGCGCTGGAGGTTGGAGTCGCGCCGGCCACCGGAGCTGCCGTCGGCGAACGCCTCGTTCACCACGTCCCAGGCCACGACCTGACCCCGGAAGTGCGTCGCCACCTGCGTGACGTGGTTCAGCATCGCCGACCGCAGGGCACTGCCGCTCATGCTCTGCATCCAACCCGGCTGCTGCGAGTGCCAGGCCAACGTGTGACCCCGGACCGTCATTCCCCGACTCCGCGCGTGGTTGACGATCTGCTCGGCCGAGCCGTAGCTGAACCGACCCTGCTGCGGCTCGGTGGCGTCGATCTTCATCTCGTTCTCGGGCGTCACCGAGTTGAACTCACGATTGAGGATCGTCGTGTAGTTGCTGTCCGACAACCGACCCGCCGCCACGGCCGTACCAAAGTAGCGGCCCTTCTCGGCGGCGGACGCGCCAAGTGTCGTCCCGGCGGCGGCCGGCGGCGCCGTCAGGAACAGCGCCATACCGGCGACGAGGGCACCCGCGCCGGTCAGCGCGATCGCGGCTCTCGATGCCGCCTTCCATCTCGCTCTTCTCATCGTGCGACTCCTTCTCAGGTGGTGGGGTGGGAGGGGAAATCAGGACACCGAACAGGCGGCACCGTTGAGGGCGAACGACGAGGGTTTGCCGGTGTCGCCCTCGTGCGTGGCCTGGAAGCCGATCTGGACCGACGCGTTCGGGGCGATGGTGCTGTTGTAGGAGACGTTGCGGGCGGTCACCGCGCCGCTCGCCGGGGCGTACTGGGCGTTCCAGCCACTGGTGATGCGCTGCCCGGTGGGCAGCGTGAAGGTCAGCGCCCAGCCGTTCACGGCGGTGGCACCGGTGTTGGTGATGGCGACGCTCGCGGTGAGACCGCTGTTCCAGGCGTTGACCGTGTAACCGACCCGGCAGGCACCCTCGCTCGGCGGCGGAGTGGTCGGAGGCGGAGTGGTCGGCGGTGGAGTGGTCGGAGGTGGAGTCGTCGGCGGCGGTGGAGTGGTCGGCGGTGCGGTGCCGTCGAGCCCGAAGAAGCGGATCACCTGCGCCGCGTCGACCGGCAGGTTGTGCGTGACACCCTGCATGCTGATCGCCTCGACCGGCGCCATCGGGCCGTTGCTGCCGTAGCGGGTGCGGGTGTAGCCGGACTGCGGGGAGTCGGTGTACGTCGGGGTCTGGCTCAGCCCGTGCACGTTCGTCCACTGCTTGACCTGCTCACCGAAGTTCGGGTAGCGCAGCGTGTCGTCGTTGGTGCCGTGCCAGATCTGCATGCGGGGCCGCTGACCGGTGTAGCCGGGGTACGCCTCCCGGACGAGGTCACCCCACTGCTGCGCGGTCCGGATGAGCTGCCCGTTCGCGCACTGGCTGTTCCACTCCGAGGTGCCGCCGGTGGCGAAACAGGCGAACGGCACTCCGGCGAACGAGGCGCCCGCCGCGAAGACGTCCGGATAGACGCCGAGCATCACGTTCGTCATCATCGCTCCGGAGGAGGTGCCGGTGGCGAAGATCCGCGAGGGGTCGGCGGCGTACCGCTGCTTCACGTAGTCGACCATGGACATCAGCCCGACCGGGTCGCTGCCGCCGCCACGGCGCAACGCCTGCGGCGAGTAGACGTCCCAGCACTTGCTGCTGCGGGTAGCCGACGGGTAGATCACGATGAAGCCGTACCTGTCGGCGAGGGACGCGTACTGGGTGCCCGAGTGGAACGCGGGGCCCGTCCCGGTGCAGTAGTGCATGGCCAGGAGGATCGCCGGTCGGGTCGCCACCCGGTCCGGGACGTACAGGTGCATCTGCAGGTTGGTGGGGTTGGTGCCGAAGTTGCTCACCTGGGTGAGCGTCGCCGCCGACGCGGGGCTGGCGAACGTCAGCGCGGCGGCTGCCAGCGTCACGGCGGCCATGACGGCGCCAAGCGTTCTCGTCTTCAGTGTCATCGTCGCGATCCCTTGCGAAAAAGGCGCGTGGAAGGGGACTTGAGTCGAGGAGTGCCCTTCGCCCGACCTTGACCGCGGCTCGCGTGACCATGCCAGCTTCAATCGAACACACTCGATTGTCAAGACTTCCGGAAACCTTTCGCCGCAACGGTTTCCGCAGTCACCTGCGCAGCAACCGGCATCGGCGGGCATCGTCGCCGGTGGCTCGTCCCGAGAAATTATCGGGACGTTTTTCGGAATCTGCCGGACCTCCGGTGGGCGCGACTCAGAGCGGCCCGACCGGACGGTCGGGCCGCTGCGTGGGGCCGGTCAGTAGATGTCGCGCCCCCGCTCGTCCGGCACCCCGGACTTGCGGAAGAAGTAGGTGTTGATCTGGTCGCGCCACTCGGTGGCGCAGCGCACCTGCTCCTCCAGCCGTTCGGCGACCCGCTCGTACACGCGCGGGTCGATCATGGCGGTCAACGTCTGCCACCTCCGTCGCATCCCCGCCACCTCTTCGACCCCCGCGAAGTGGGTGTCGTAGATGTGCTGGATGACTGTCGTGCCGCTGTGCAGCACGTGCCCGTACGGCACATGGTGGAAGAAGAGCAACAGCTCGTCGGGGCAGCTCTCGGGTGACTCGTACACCTCGGACCAGTACGGCGGGTACTGCCCGGTGAAGCCGGTGCCCGACGAGCGGCTGCGGTCCACGCCGACACCGTCCCGGTCGGCGAAGTGGTAGGTACCCCACCGGGTGTACTCGTACCCGTCGACGCCGGGGCCGTAGTGGTCGCCAGGGTTGACCATGAAGCCGACGCCGAGCGGGGCGGTGTAGCGCTCGTAGGTGTGCCACGAGTCGTCCATGATCTCGTGCAGCGTCCGCCGCACCAGCCCTGCGTCGGCGGTCGCCGACGGCGGGAAGGTCAGCGTGATCCACTCGTCGAGGATCGCCGTCGGGTCCCGCCGAGGGTCCCAGGCCAGCCGGCCGAACGTGTACAGGTTGGCCTGTGCCAACGGGTGCCCGGTCCAGAAGACGTCGTCGCCGACGTTGGCGACGGCGACCATCCCGCCACCCGCCGACGCCTCTCCCGTGACCACGTCCGCGATCGTCCGTCCGCCCGGCCCCCAGGGGGCGAATGCCAGCACCTCGCTCCACCACGGGCCGAGGTGGCAGACGTGCCGCTGTTGGCCGGTGTACTCCTGGGTGACCTGCAACTCCACCGCCATCCGGGTCGCCGGCATCGCGGCGAGCACCGGCGAGATCGGCTCACGCGTCTGGAAGTCCACCGGGCCGAACTTCACCTGGACGACGACGTTGGTGCGGAACCGCCCGTCGAGCGGGGCGAAGTGGTCGTACGCGGCCCGCGCCCGGTCGGTGGACCGGTCCCGCCAGTCCTGGTGGTGGTTGTAGACGAACGCCCGCCAGTGCACCACTCCCCCGTGCGGGGCGAGCGCCTCGGCCAGCAGGTTCGCGCCGTCGGCGTGGTCACGGCCGTACGTGAACGGGCCGGGTTGCCCCTCCGAGTCGGCCTTCACCAGGTAACCGCCGAAGTCCGGGATCCGGTCGTACACCCGCAGGGTGGTGCCGGCCCACCAGATCCGCACGGACTCGTCCAGGGGGTCGGCGGTCGGCAGGCCACCGAGGAGCACCGGCGCGGCGAAGCTGACCGACAGGTGCACCCGGATGCCGTACGGCCGCAGCACGTCCGCGATCTCGGCCACGTCGCCGAGCCGTTCGGTGAGCAGCAGCGCCTCCGCGCGGGCCACGTTGACGTTGTTCACCGAGATCGCGTTGACCCCGCAGGACGCCAGCAGCCGCCCGTACTCCCGTACCCGGGCCAGGTCGCCGCGCGGACGGCCGTCCTGCCAGAAGATCGAGCCGCCCGCGTACCCCCGTTCGACCTGGCCCATCACCGGGTGCACGGCCACGTTGTCCCAGTGGTTCAGCATGCGTCGACGCAGCGCCGGCCGGTGCCGCTCCGGCGGGCGGGCCGGGTCGAAGGCCGCCGCGCAGAGCCGGACCACGTGGAAGAGCCCGTACAGCAGGCCGGCGGGCGCGTCGGCGAGCACCGCCGTCACCTCGCCGGCCCGCGCCAACACGAAACCCTCGTCGCCGAGCGTCCCGCCGTCGCCCAGTTCGACAAGCGCTGCCTCGCCTGCGGCGCGCGCCGCTTCCACCGCCGGGTTGGGCAGCTCAGCGGCGTCGCGCAGGGCGAGCACCAGATCCACGTCGACGTCCCAGGAGGGGGAATGCCACACCCGGCCGCCGTACCGGGCACAGGCACGTGAGACCTCGTCGAGGACGGTGTCGACGAGCAACCCCTCGCCGTGCAGGAGGATGCGCCGCGCGCCGAGCGACCGGAACGCCTCCGGGGGCAGCCAGGCCGGATGGACGCGCGGCTCGTCGCCGTCCATCGGCTCCTCGACGAACATCAGCTGCTCCAACTCCACCGACTCTTCGGCGTTCACCGGTCCTCCTCCAGCACGACGACCCCGTACGCCGGCAGCCGCAGCGCCGCGCCGGCCACCGTACGGTCGCCGCTGAGCAGGTCGACGCCGCTGGCCCGGGCGGTCACCTCGACCGGCTCCGCACTGTGGTTGAGCAGAAACAGCAGCCGGGACCCGTCCGCCGCGACCCGTACGGCGGACTCGAGGTCCGGGACGTCCGGGTAGGGCCCGAGCAGGTCGTGTCGGGCGAGCACCTGCCGCACCACCCAGGACACCCCGGCCTGGTCCAAGCCGGCGGCCACGTACCAGCCGTCGCCCGCACCGAAGGAGTTGCGGGTCACCGCCGGGGTGCCGGCGTAGAAGTCGGCCTGGTAGGTGCCGACCACCTGCGCGCCCTGCGGGACCACCAGTTCGAAGAGCAGCCGGGCGTCGACGTCGAGAGACTCCGTGCCGTCGTCGAGGCGTACCGGGTTGACCGCCTCCGGGCCGCGCGCATCCCACTCGTCGACCCGGACGCCCATGAGCTGCCCGAGCGGGCCCGGCACGTCCATCAGGAAGACCTGGTCGTTCTCGTCGACCCGGCCGGACAGGTAGGTGGTCAGCACCGAACCACCGCGCGCCGCCACCGCCTCCAGGCGCTGCGGCAGGTCGCCCTTGAGCAGGTGCAGGGCCGGGGCGACGACCACGTCGTAGTGGGACAGGTCGGCGGTCACCGCGACGACGTCCAGGTCCACACCGGCGTCCCAGAGCGCCCGGTGGTACGCGAGCACGACCTGCTGGTAACGGACCAGCCGGGACGGGCCGTCGGAGAGTTCCAACGCCCACCAGCTGTCCCAGTCGAACAGCAGCGCCACCCGGGCCGGTGTCCGCGCGCCGAGCGTCGCCGGGCCGAGGCGTTCCAGTTCGGCGCCCAGCTTGGCGACCTCCCGGAACACCCGGGTGTCGGAGCGACCGGCGTGGCCGATGACCGCTCCGTGGTACTTCTCGCTGCCCCCGCGCGAGGCGCGCAACTGGAAGAAGAGCACCGCGTCGGCGCCGTGTGCCACGGCCTGCCAACTCCACAGCCGCATCAGACCGGGGCGCTTCAACGGGTTGACGTCGCGGCACGCGGTGAAGCTCGGGGTCTGTTCCATCAGCCAGAACGGCTGGCCGTCCTTGAGCCCGCGCATCAGGTCGTGGGTCAGTGCCATCCGGGCCGCCGACCCGTCGTCGGGCGGGTAGTTGTCCCAGGAGACGAAGTCCAGGTGGGGGGCCCAGCGGTGGTAGTCGATCGGCCGGTACATGCCCATGAAGTTGGTGGTCACCGGCAGCGTCGGACTCGACTCCCGGATGGCGGCCTTCTCGTCGCGGAAGTTGGTGAGCATCGCGTCCGAGGTGAACCTCAGGTAGTCGAGGGTGATGCCCGGGAACGCGGTGTGGTCCGGCCCGCGCCAGTGCTCGGTCAGGGCCGACGGCGCCTCGATCTCGTCCCAGTCGGTGAACGTGTGCGCCCAGAAGGTGGTGTACCAGGCCTCGTTCAGCTCGTCGAGGCTGCCGTAGCGGTTGCGCAGCCAGTCCCGAAAGCCGGCCGCGCACAGCGCGCAGTAGCAGGCGCCGCCGTACTCGTTGCCGACGTGCCACGCGAGCACGGCCGGGGTGTCGGCGTAGCGGCGGGCGACCCGGCGGGCCAGCTCCGTCGAGAGCCGGCGGAAGACCGGTGAGCTGGGGCAGGAGTTGTGCCGCTGACCGAACCGGTGCTTGCGGCCCTCGAAGTCGGTCCGGGTCACCTCGGGGTACGCCTTCGCCAACCACGGCGGGTGGGCGCCGGTGCCGGTGGCCAGGCAGATCCCACGTCCCTCGGCACTGGCCCGCTCCACGATCTTGTCCAGCAGCGCGAAGTCGTAGGTGCCCTCGGCGGGCTGGGTGAGCGCCCAGTCGAACACGCCGAGGGTGACCAGGTCGATCCGGGCGCTGTCGAAGAGACGGTAGTCCTGCTTCCATACGTCCTCGGGCCACTGTTCCGGGTTGTAGTCGCCCCCGAAGGGCACCTTGGCGCTGAGGGGCAGGCTCATGCGGTGAACTCCTTCCGGATCAGGTGGATCATCGGGTCGCTGACGCGCAGGAACGCCAGCACCGCGACCGACGCGAGCAGCATCAACACCGCCTCGGAGGAGACCGCGGTGATCCCGGCCGCCGCGGCCAGCAGCAGGGCGTTGCCGACGGGAACACCGGGGGTACGCACGAGGAAGTGCACGGCCAGCCGGAGCACGTCCCGGGTACGGAAGTCGAACAGCGAGGTGATCACCAGGGCGTTCGCCGCGCAGAGTGTCACCACCACCGCGATCAGCACCAGCGGCACCGCCCACAGGCTCGACAGACCGACCGCGCCCCGGTAGGCGAGGTTCACGGCGAGCACTGTCAGCCACAGCAGCGTCGGCACCCACACGCGCAGCACGCCGAACACGTTCGCCCGGTAGCCGCGCCAGAACAGGGCGGCCGGGCTCAGGTCGGTCAGGTCGGTTCGCTGGTGGCGCAGGGCGTACAGGGCGGCGGAGATCGCCGGGCCGAGCGGCACCAGGAAGAGCGCGACAAGCGGCAGGTTGCTGGCGTCGCGGCCGAGCACCAGCAGTGGGAGCAGGGCGGGCACTGTGGTCAGCAGCAGGAGCAGTTCGAGGACGAGCAGGATGTAGACGCGCGAGGTGATCCGCGACAGTGGGCCGTCGCCGAACTGTCGCCAGGTCTGGCTCACGCCACTCACGATCGCTCCCTCTGGTCGCCCGGGGCCCGGTCGGGCGGCGACCACCGCCCGACCGGACGCCGCTGGTCAGCCGTTGTTCTTCTGGAACCGCTCGTACGCCTTGTTGACCAGGTCGATGTACTTGTCGGAGTTCTTGGCCTTCAGCTCGGCCACGTACGCGTCCCACTCACCGAGCGGACGCTGGCCCAGGGCGAACTTCAGCGTGTTCTGGGTGACGAAGTCCTTCAGCGGGGTCTCCCAGAGCGACACCTGCTCGCGCTCCTCGTCGGTGAACGGGCGCGGCGGGGGTACCTCCCGCGGCTTGCGGGCGTCCATCACCTTCTGGAACTCCAACTCCTCCGGCGAGAAGAACCCACGAACCAGGTCGGGGGTGCCGCCGTAGGCGAAGACGCCGTTGTGGAAGCCGAAGTCCTTCTGCAGGTGCTTGGGCGCCTTCGGGTGCAGGCCGAGGAAGTCGATGCCGGGGTCGAGCGAGCGCTTGCCGGAAGCGTCCTTGGTGAAGGTGGTGCCCTCGACGCCCCAGCGGGCGAACTCCAGGCCGGCATCCGAGTACCACAACCAGTCGATGAACTGCATCATGGCCACGAAGTTCTTGCTCTCCCGTGCCTTCGAGGAGATCATGATGCCGTTCTCCAGCCGGGGGAACGGGTTGACCTCGCCAGCCGGGCCGATCGGCAGCGGGATCTTGGCCATCTTCGCGTTCGGCAGGGTCTTGGCCAGGTCGGGGCGGTGGTTGTTGACGAGCGTCTGCGCGTTGCCGGTGACCACGAAGGACTTGCCGTTGGCGAGCTTCTGCCGGGCCTGGTCGTCGGTCTGGGTGAAGCTCTCCGGGTCGAGCAACCCTTCGGAGACGAGCTTGTGCAGGTACGTGACCACCTGCTTGTACTGCTCGGACGAGCCGGTGTAGGTGAACTTCTTCGCCGTCGGATCCCAGGTGGCGTGCTGGAAGTCCCAGCCCGCGTAGGTGCCGTGGGACGAGCCGAGGATCCCCAGCAGTGCGCCCGTCGGGTTGGGCTTGCTGAAGAGGTCGGAGTACGGGTAGACGTTCGGGTACTTCGCCTTCATCGCCTTGAGGACCGTGTACAGCTCGTCCCAGGTCTTCGGGATGGCGAGGTTGAGCTCCTGCATGATGTCGGTGCGCACCAGCACCGTGTAGTCCTGCGTGGGCTTCTCGTGCATGCCGGGCAGCAGGTAGAACTTACCGTCGGCCTGCCGCAGGTTGTCGATCTCCGGCTTGAGGTTCCACTTGGTGATCTTTTCCTTGAGGTTGGGCATCAGGTCCAGGTAGTCACTCACCGGGAGGATCGCCCCGGAGGACACGAACGCGTCCTCCTGCGGGTGGTACGTCTTCGGGATGATCAACGGCGCGTCACCGGCGCCGATCAACAGGCTGCGCTTCTGCTCGTAGTCGCTCAGCGGCACGGCCACCGGATCGATCTTGACATTGGTCCGCTTGGTGAGTTCCGACCAGAACAGCCAGTCCTCCTTCAGCGGGTAGAACGTGTGGTTGTTGTAGAGGGTGGAGAACGACAGCGCCTCGGTGGCCTTGAACTGGTCGCCGATGCCGTAGGTGGCCATCGCGCCGACCCGGTTCTCGGAGAGGTCCGTGGACTCACCGGGGTCTTCGGAGCAGGCGGTGGCAAGGGAGAGCGCGAGCAGACCCGCGGTGGCTGCCGCCACGCGGCGCCACGTCTTGTGGAGCATGGCTCGTCCTTTCGGTGGTGGGGTTCGGAGGTGCAGCAGTGCGGTGCTCGCCGTCATCCCTTGACCGCGCCGAGCATCACGCCACGGACGAAGTACCGCTGGACGAAGGGGTAGACCGCCAGGATGGGCAGGGTGGTGAGCACGATCGTCACGGCCTGGAGGGTGGCCGCGGCCTGGACCTTGTCGGCGTCGGCGGCGGACGACTCCGCGCTTGTGGCGCCCGCGATGAGGTTGCGGAGGTACACGGTGACCGGCAGCAGGTCCTGCCGGTCGATGTAGAGGAACGCGGTGAACCACGAGTTCCAGAAGGAGACGGCGTAGAAGAGCACCATCGTGGCGATGATCGCCTTCGACAGGGGCAGGACGACCCGCAGCAGGATGCCGTACGTGTTCAGCCCGTCGACAGCCGCGGCCTCCTCCAACTCGCTCGGCAGACTCTCGAAGAAGGCCTTCATCACCAGCAGGTTGAACACACTGATGGCGTTGGGGACCACCACGGCCCAGATGGTGTTCTTCATTCCCAGGCTGGTCACCAGCACGTAGTTGGGGATCAGTCCACCGGAGAAGAACATGGTGAACAGCGCGACACCGATGAGGAAGGGCCGCCCCTTGAGCTGCGGCTTCGACAACACGTACGCGTAACAGGTGGTCAGCACGATGGAGATGAGCGTGGCGACCACTGTGTACACCACCGTGTTGCGGTAGTTCGTCCAGAACATCGCGTCGGACATGACCAGCTTGTACGCGGTCAGGTCGAACCCCCGCGGAACGATCGTCACCTTGCCCGCGAGGATTGCCGCCTCTTCGCTCAACGACCGGGCCACGATGGTGAGGAACGGGTACAGCGTCGCCACCACGACGCCGAGCAGGACGACGGTGTTGACGACCCGGAAGGCCCGGTAACCCCGGCTGTCGTCCGGCCCGCGCGTCGTCGGGGCGTCGGTCTTCGTACCGAGGGTCACCACAGGCTCGTCCCCACCGTGCGACGGGAGATGACGTTCGCCGACAGGACGAGGACCAGCCCGATCACCGCCTCGAAGAGGCCGATGGCGGCCGCGTAGCTGAAGTTGCTCGACTGGAAGCCCATCCGGAAGAGGTAGGTCGAGACCACGTCGGCGGTCGGGTAGGTCAACGGGTTGTAGAGCAGCAGGATCTTCTCGAACCCGACCGCCAGGAAGCTGCCGATGTTGAGGATCAGCAGGGTCACCATCGTCGGCCGGATGCCGGGCAGCGTGACGTGCCAGGTCTGTCGCAGCCGCCCGGCGCCGTCGATCCGGGCGGCCTCGTACAGGTCTTCGTCGATGGTGGTGAGGGCGGCGAGGTAGAGGATCGTGCCCCACCCGACGGTCTGCCAGACCTCGGACGAGACGTAGATGGTGCGGAACCACTCCGGTTTCTGCAGGAACGCGACCGGGTCGCCACCGAACAGGCTGACGACCTGGTTGGCGGTGCCCTCGATCGAGGTCAACTGCATGACCATCGCCGCCACGATCACGATCGACAGGAAGTGCGGCAGATAGGACACGGACTGGACGAACCGCTTGAAACGGCGGGCCCGGACCTCGTTGAGCAGCAGCGCCAGCACGATCGGCAGCGGAAAACAGAACAGCAGGGTCAGCGTACCGAGCACGAGGGTGTTGGTGAACACCTCCCAGAACGTCGGGTCGGTGAGGAACATCCGGAAGTAGCGCAGGCCGACCCAGTACTCGCCGAAGATGCTGCCGCCGGGCTTGAACCGGCGGAAGGCGATGATGTTGCCGATCATCGGCAGGTACCGGAAGACGAGGAAGAACAGCAACGGCAGGATGGCCAGGGAGTAGAGCTGCCAGTCCCGGCGCAGTGCCTGCCGCCAACTGCGACGGCGTCGCGGTGAGCGCGGGGCGGGGCGGTGCGCCTCCTGCGGGGGACGCGGGGGCGCCGGTGGCGGTGGCGGTGGCGGTGGCCGCAGGGTGGATGTCATCCTCGGCCTCCTATGCCGACTGTCGAACAGCCACGAGGGGCTCGACCCGCACCGAGGTGAGCAGTTCCCGGTCGTGACCGACCTGACGCTCGGCGCCGACAAGTCGCAGCGGCAGGGTCGCCGCCACGTCACCACTCGACCGGCCGAACCGCAGCTCGACGTCGCCGGGCTCGACGACCCGCCGGCCGGACAACCCGGTGAACGACGCCACGTCGGCGGGTACGCCGAACGTCACGTGCGCCGCCTCGCCGGGCGCCAACGGCAGTCGGGTGTAGCCGATCAGCCGGACCACGGGGCGGGTGGTCTGCGCGACCGGGTCGTGCAGGTAGAGCTGGACGACCTCGGTGCCGGCCCGCTCACCGGTGTTGGCCACGGTGATCCGCACCCGCACCTCGCCGTCGACGGGCCAGTCAACCGGGTCCTCGCGCGGCTCGACCACCGTCGCGTCGGACCACTCGAAGGTGGTGTAGCTCAACCCGTGACCGAAGGGGTAGGCCGGGGTCGGGTCGATCGAGGAGACCTTGTTGCGTCGACCGAGCGGTGGTGCGAGGTAGGTGCTCGGCAGCCCGCCGGCGTCGCGGGGAACGCCGACCGGCAACCGCCCGGAGGGGTTCACCGCGCCGGTGAGCACCTCGGCGAGCGCCTGCGCACCGAGCTGACCGAGGAAGAACGCCTGCACCACGGCCGCCGCGCCGTCGAACTCCGGGCCGAGCGCGTAGGGACGGCCGGCCATCAACACCAGGACGACCGGGGTGCCGGTGGCCAGGACGGCGCGGACGAGGTCGGCTTGCACGCCGGGTAGTCGCAGGTCGACGGCGTCGCAGCCCTCGCCGGAGGTGCCTCGGCCGAACATTCCCGCCCGGTCGCCGACGGCCAGCACGCACACGTCGGCGGCGGCAGCCGCGGCGACCGCGGCCGGGATACCCGAGGTGTCCTCGCCGGTGATCGCGCACCCCGGCTCGTGGGTGAGCAGCGGGACGCGTCGGGTCAACTCGTCGCGCAGTGTGGGGATGTCCAGGCCGAGCCCGAACTCACTGTGGTGGACCCCCACGTGGTTGGGGAACGTGTAGCAGCCGAGCATGGCCATCGGGTCGTCGGCGGCCGGGCCGACCAGGGCGACCCGCCTCCCCACCGGCAGCGGAAGGACGCCGGTGTTGCGCAGCAGGACGACGGACTCCCGGGCCAGGCGTACGGCGACGTCCCGGCTGGCCTCGTCGTCGAAGCGCAGGGACTCGACGTCGTCGGGCAGCGCCTGCCAGCCCTCGTCGAGCAGACCGACCTCGATCTTCTGGATCAGCACCCGGCGCAGCGCGCCGTCGATCAACGCCTCGTCGACGTCGCCTCGACGCGCCGCCTCCACAAGCGGCTCGCCGAACGCGTCGACAGTGGGCAGTTCG
Organism: Micromonospora sp. NPDC003944; assembly: GCF_053605225.1. Lineage (NCBI taxonomy): Bacteria > Bacillati > Actinomycetota > Actinomycetes > Micromonosporales > Micromonosporaceae > Micromonospora > Micromonospora sp. NPDC003944. The sequence continues at coordinate 32,914 of NZ_JBSGIV010000011.1, read as the reverse complement.
ACGTCGATCCCGGCCCGCAGGGCGAGACGCGCCGCGTCGGCGGCGTCCCCGGCGACCCCGTGCAGGGTCTGCAGGAACCGTACGGCGAAGTAGTCGGCCACCACGGTGCCGGTGAAGCCCCACTCGTCGCGCAACAGCCCGGTCAGCAGCCCACGGTCGGCCGCGACGGGCAGGCCGTCGATCTCGGCGTAGGAGTTCATCACCGAGCGAGCGCCACCGAGGCGCAGCGCCATCTCGAACGGCGGCAGGATGACGTCGGTCAGCTCGCGGTGACCCATCGGCACCGGCGCGAGGTTGCGCCCGCCGCGGGAGGCGGAGTAGCCGGCGAAGTGCTTCAGCGTGGCCACCACGCCGGCGCGCTCCAGCCCTCGCACGTACGCGGCACCTGTCGTCCCGACCAGGTAGGGGTCCTCGCCGATCGTCTCCTCGGTGCGGCCCCAGCGGTAGTCCCGGGTGACGTCCAGGACCGGCGCGAGCCCCTGGTGCACACCGGCGGCACGCATCGACCGTCCGATGCGGTCGGCCATCGCCTCGACCAGGTCGGGGTCGAAGGACGCACCCCAGCTCAGTGGAGTCGGGTAGACGGTGGCCCGCCACGCCGCGAACCCGGTGAGGCACTCCTCGTGGACCTGCGCCGGGATGCCGAACCGACTGGCGGCGACGATCTGCGCCTGCGAGGCCGCCAACGACCGGGCGCCGAGCACCGGGTCGACCGGGGCGGTGCCGAACGGACGGGTGAGTTGACCCAACCCGTACCTGATGACGGTGCTCCACGGCGGCAAGTCGCTGATCATGTCCGACTGGTGCGGTGCGACGCCCTCGCCGCTGGCCTCGGCGCCGACCCAGACCCCGACGAGCTGGGCGATCTTCTCTTCGAGGGACATCAATTGCAGAAGTGCCTCGGCGCGGTCGGTCGGCGACAGCCGCTGATCACGCCACGGCGCGACGCCGTCCCCGAGCGACTGACCACTCATGCCATGACCCCTTAGCTCCGGCCACATCCCGCCGCCTCCGTGGAACCAGCTCCGTAGCCGCCGTTTCTCACGATCCGAAACTTTCCGGAAGCCCGCGTAACCTTTTCGGCAACTTAAGTGCCCCATCGACGCCTGTCAAGGGCATCAATCGAACTACCAGCGGGTGTTCCCTGCACACGGTGGCTCCACAATCGGCGCCCAGTCGTCGATGGGCCACATGGCGACCGCGAATGTGCGGACCGACTTCGGCACCGACTGGCGTGAATGTCTCGTCATGTTAAGGTCGGCCGAAACTTTCGATGCTGTATGAGGCTGCGATGACAGAGCACCGCCCGCTCGACCCACCCGCCTCCACCACCACCATCGCGACCATCGCCAATGACGTCGGCGTCTCGGTCGCCACCGTGTCCAAGGTCCTCAACGGACGCGGCGATGTCGCCCCCGGCACCAGAGCCCGCGTCGAGGCGAGCCTCGACCGCCACCAGTACCAGCGCCGCACCCGCCGGAGTGCGACAAGCGCCGGTCGGGTGGACCTCGTGTTCCACGAGTTCGACACGGGATGGGCGATGGAGATCCTGCGAGGCGTCGAGGCGGTGACCAGCGCGGCCGGCATCGGCTTGTCGATCGCTCAGCTCGACGGCGCGCACCGCCCACCAGCCCGATGGCTGGAGGCACTCCTCGCCGACCGCCCCCTGGGTGTGGTGTTCGTCCTCTCCCACCTGGCCGATGCCCAACAGCAGCACCTGCGGCGGCAGGGCATACCGTTCGTGGTCGTCGACACCGACAGCGCGACCTCGGCCTCCGTACCCACAGTCGGGTCGAACAACTGGAACGGCGGCCTGCTCGCCGCCCGGCACCTGCTGGACCTGGGGCACCGACGGATCGCCATCATCTCCGGGCCACCCGACGTGCTGTGCAGCCGCGCTCGTGCCGCCGGCTTCCAGTCGGCCCATGACGAAGCCGGGATAACTGTCGACCGCGAGCTGATCCGCTACGGCAGCTTCTCGGCCGGCGCGGGGCACGCCCACGGGCTGCAACTGCTCCAGCGACCGGACCGACCCACAGCGGTCTTCGCCGGTTCGGACATCCAGGCCATGGGGGTGCTCCGGGCCGCCCGGCAGTGCGGCCTGCGAGTGCCCGAGGACCTGTCGGTGATCGGGTACGACAACCTGCCCGTCTCCGCCTGGACCGACCCGGCCCTCACCACGATCAACCAGCCGTTGCGCGACATGGCCGGCATCGCCACCCAGATGCTGCTGGACCTGACCAGGGGAAACGAGCCGGCGACAAGCCGGATCGACCTGGTGACCGAACTGGTCGTGCGGGAGAGCACCGCGCCCCCCGCAAACCCGCACTGACCCCGGCCCCTGCGAGGACCTGTGCCCCACACCGCCTTCACCTTCGACGAACTCCAGCGGTACGCGCCCGAGGTCGCCGAGCCGGACGACTTCGACGAGTTCTGGCGCGACACGCTCGCCGAGGCGACCGACGTGCCGGTGCTCGTCGACGTCCGTCCCGAACCCACCGACCTGCGGTTGCTCGACTCCTGGGACGTCACGTTCGCCGGCTTCGGCGGTGACCCCGTACGCGCCTGGTACACCCGGCCGGCCGGGATCCGGGAGCCACTGCCGGCGGTGGTCGAGTACGCCGGCTACGGCCGCGGCCGCGGTCTGCCTCACGAACGGTTGACCTGGCCGGTGGCCGGTTACGCGCACCTGCTGATGGACAACCGGGGCCAGTCGGGGCAGCACGGCGCCGGGGACACTCCCGACCCGCACGGGGCGCCCGGCGGGCCCTCGCCGGTCACCTGGGGGATCCGCGACCCGCGGGACTACCACTACCGCCGCCTGATCACCGATGCGGTCCGGGCCGTCGAGGCGGTCCGCGCGCTGCCGGGGGTCGAGCACGACCGGGTCACCGTGCTGGGCAACAGCCAGGGCGGCGGCATCGCCCTGGCGGTGGCCGGTCTCGTCGACGATCTCGGCGCGGTGCTGACCACCGCCCCGTTCCTCTGTGACATGCGCCGGGCCGTCGCGCTCACCGACCTCGCGCCGTACGGCGAGATCGCCCGGTACCTGGCCGTGGACCGGGAGGCCGAGGAGGCCGTGTGGCGCACCCTGTCCTACGTCGACGGGGTGAGCTTCGCGCGTCGCGCGACGGCACCCGCGCACTTCGGGGTCGGCCGACGCGACACCGTGTGCCCGCCACGCACCGCCTTCGCCGCCTACAACCACTACGGCGCCGCGAACGGGAAGCCGGTCCCACCCGAGCGGGAGATGCACGTCTACCCGTTCAACGGCCACGAGGGCGGCGAGGCGGTGCACGTCCGGCGTCAGCTCCGCTGGCTGGGCGCGGTGCTCCCGACAGCCGTGGTCTGAGCGACCCAACGCCCCGTCCCGACTGGCCACGCTCGTCGACCGGATGTCACCTGACACCACCGTCGCGGTGCCGGGCCCACCGGCTCGGCACCGCGCGGACCGTTCCGGCGCGGTGCCGCACCGCCTACCGGGCACCCCAGCACCCCGGCATGCCAGCGGCAAGCCGGGCGGTCACTGCTGCGTGGCGCGGTAGAGACGACTCACGGTCTCGGCGACGCAGACGGGCTTCCCACCGCCGTCGCTCTCGACGGTGACCGTGGCGACCACCTGCACCCCACCGCTCACCGGAGACACCTCGGCGATGGTCGCGGTGGCGCGTACGGCGGCGCCGACCCGCAGCGGCGCGGGGAAACGCACCCGGTTCAGCCCGTAGTTGACCCCCATCGCCACCCCCTCGACCCGGTAGAGCCCGCCGGCCAACGCCGGCAACAGCGACAGGGTGAGGTAACCGTGTGCGATCGTCCCGCCGAACGGCCCCGCCGCGGCGCGGACCGGGTCGAGATGGATCCACTGGTGGTCGTCGGTGGCGTCGGCGAAGAGGTCGACGCGGCTCTGCTCGACGCGCTGCCACGGGCCGGGCCCGAAGCTCTCACCCGTCGCGGCGGCCAGGTCCTCGAACGAGGTGAACACTCTCATGCCGGGTCTCCAGAGGGCTAGAAGGCGTTGACGCCGGTGAGCGCGCGTCCGATGAGGAGTTGCTGGATCTGACTGGTGCCCTCGTAGAGGGTGGCGACCCGGGCGTCGCGCAGGTACTTGCCGACCGGGTACTCGTCGATGTAGCCGTACCCACCGAAGACCTGGACCGCGTTGTTTGCCGCGCGGACGGCGGCCTCACTCGCGAAGAGCTTGGCCACCGACGCCTCGGTGGCGAACGGCTGGTCCCGGTCGATCAGGTCGGCCACCTGCCACACCAGCAGCCGGGCGGCAGCGGTGTCCACCGCGATGGCGGCGAGCAGTTGTTGGACGAGCTGGTGCCCGGCGATCGGCTTGTCGAACTGGGTCCGCTGTCCGGCGTAACCGACCGCCGCGTCGAGGCAGCCCTGGGCGATGCCGACGCACCCGGCGGCCACCGACATCCGGCCCTTGGCGAGGGTGGCCAGGGCCAGCCGGAAGCCGCCGCCCTCGGCACCGAGAAGGGCCGTGTCGGGCACGCGGACCTCGTCGAAGCCCAGCTCGCCGGTGGCCTGGCCGCGCAGGCCGAGCTTGCCGTGGATCTCCCGCCGGGTCAGCCCCGGGCTGTCGGTGGGCACCAGGAAGGCGCTGATCCCTCGGTGCCCGGGGGCGCCGGTGCGGGCGAAGACGAGCGCGACGTCGGCGGTGGTGCCGTTGGTGATGAACGTCTTCGTGCCGGTGAGCAGCCAGTCGGTGCCGTCGCGGACCGCGCGGGTGCGCAGCGCCGCCGCATCCGAGCCGCTGTCCGGCTCGGTCAGCGCGAAGCAGCCGAGCGCGGTGCCGGCGCAGAGCTTCGGCAGCCACTCGGCCCGCTGCTCCGCGCTGCCGTGTGCGGCCACCGACTTCGCGACCAGGCCGAGGGAGACCGAGACGATGCCCCGCACCGCGGAGTCGCCCCGGCCGAGCTCTTCCAGGACCAGGCAGTACGCGAGGTGGTCGCCGCCGGAACCGCCGTCGGCCTCGGCGATGGTCAGCCCCAGGAAGCCCAGGTCACCGAGCATGCCGACGATGGCGGGGTCGACCGACTCGCGGCGGTCCCAGGCGGGCGCGTGCGGCAGCAGCTCGCGCTCGGCGAACTCGGCGGCCAACTGGCGGACCGCCGCCTGCTCGGCGGAGAGGGTGAGGTCCATGACGCTCAAACTAGCGGTGATAGTTAAACGCGTCCAGACCGGATGGTCACCGGTCGGAGGCCAGACCGACATGCCGTTCGGCGGTGAACGTGCGAGCCAGTTCGGTACGCGAACGGATGCCCAGCCGGTGGAACACGTTGCGCAGGTGGTGGTCGACGGTACGGGTGGAGAGGAACAGCCGGGCCGCGATCTCCCGGTTGGTGGCGCCCTCGGCGACCAGCTCGGCGATCCGCAGCTGCTGGCCGGTCAGCAACCGCGCCGCGGGCAGGTCCGGCGGACCGATCGACTCCCCGGCCGCCCGCAGCTCCGTGGTCGCCTGCTCGGCCCAGCGCTCCACCCCGAGCAGACCGAACATCTCGCGGGCCTGGTGCAGGTGCGTCCGCGCGTCGCGAGGGCGTCGACTGCGGCGCAGCTCCTGACCGAAGAGCAGTTCGGTGCGAGCCCGCTCGAACGTGCCGGCCTCCGTCGGGTGCAGGCGCAGCGCCGCCTGGAAGGCGCGCTCCGCCTCGGCGCCGCCGCGAGGCGCGAGCAGCGCGTGGCAGCGCGCGGACAGCGCCCGGCGCAGCGGGCTCGCGGTGCTGCTGGCCCACCTGTCGAACGCGGCGAGCGCGGCCGTCGCCGCCGGCCGGTGCGCCAGGTGCGCCGCCGCCTCCACCAGGTACGGGGTGGCCATCACCTGCACGAGGACCTGACCGCGGCCGGTGCCGAGCCGGGCCAGCGACGCCAACCGGGCCGCGGCCTCGGCGTGCCGACCGTCGACCAGGTCGAGCACCGCCAGGGCCCACGCGGCGAGCGCGTGCGGACGGCTACCCGGAGTCGGTGACTCGCCGATCTCGCGGATCCGCCGCAGGCTGGCGTCGCGGTCGGCCCGGATCGCGGCGAGGACGGCGAGCATGCCCAGGTGGACGTTCGCGCAGTTGACCTGGCCGGTGGCACGGGCGACGCGCAGCCCGTCGCGGGAAGTCTCCGCCGCCGCCTCGTGCCGACCCAACCAGTACTCGGCGACCGCCCGCAGCTCCAGGGCCCGCGACAGCATGGACAGCTCGCCCCGTTCCCGGGCCAGCTCGACAGCACGCTCGGCGAGCCGATGGGCCGCGCCGTCCACGGCCACCAGCAGGCCGGCCGCCGCGGCGCAACTGAGCGCGGTGGGGGTCGACGCCGCACCGGTCAGCCGGCCGCCCAGCACCACGGCACGGCGCAGCGCGGGGCCGGCCCGCTCGTGGTCGCCGCGCAGGGTCGCCGCCACCCCGGAGATCAGCGAGCCCATGAGTTCCACGGCCGGCGGGTCGTTCGGCCGCCGCAACGCCAGCGCCCGGCGGTCGACCTCGGCGTACCGGTACTGGTCACCGGAGAAGCAGACGGCCTCGCCGGCCCGGACCAACCCGCACAGCGCCAGGGCGCGGTGGGTGCCGGCCACCGTCGCCGCGGACGTCAGCAGCGTGACCGACGCACTCGACGCGGTGCCACAGCGCAGCTCCAGCTCACCGCGGAGCAGGTCGGCGCGTCCTCGGACGATCGGGTCGGCGCAGACCGCGCGGAGGCGGTCGAGCAGCAACCGGGCCGCGTCGGGCTTCCCCCCGGCCCAGGCGTAGCGGGCGGCGGTCAGCAGACGGGCAGCGGTCAGCGTCGGGTGGTCGCTCAACTCGGCGGCCCGGCGCAGGGCCGCCGAGGCGGTGGACCAGCCGTCGGACCCGCCGACCGCCGCCTGTTCCAACTCGGCGGCGAGGACCGGGTCGGCACCCGCCGTCGCGGCGGCCCGGTGCATCGCCCGACGGAGCCGCTGCCCGTCCGCGACAAGCACCTCGGCGAGCAGTCGGTGCGCCGCGCGGCGCTGCGCGAGTGGCGCGCTGGCGGCGATCATCGCGCGCACCAGCGGCTGCGGAAAGGTGACACCTCGTTGCTCCACGCGGACCAGGCCGGCGACCTCCGCCGGGGCGAGCGCCTCGACCTCGGCGCCGGCGGCCGCCGCGGCTCGGATCAGGGTGCCCGGTTCGCCGTCCTCGTCGAGCGCGGCGAGCAGCAGCACCCGTCGGGTCTCCGGTGGCAGCCGGTCCAGCCGGGCGCGGTACGCGCGAGCCAGCGCTCCGTCCGCCGGTGGCGCGGCCGGCAGCGACTCCTCACCCCGCCACTGCCCCGCGCTGAGCACCTCGGCGAGGTCCACCAGGGCCTGCGGGTTGCCACCGCCGATCGTGGCCAACGCGGCCAGGGCCGATGCGGCGGGCCTCTCGGGGAGTGCGTCGACGCCCGCACGCTCGACCAGCCGATCGAGCCGGTCGGTGAGGACTGCGGCGCTCTCGTGCTCGGTCAGTGCGCGCAGTCGGCGTGCCGGTATCCCGTCGAGGTTGGCGGTGACGTCCGCGGTGAGCAGGACGGCGAGCGGCAGGTGCCGCACGCGGCGGGCCACGAACGCCAGCGCCTGCGCGGTCTGCGGATCACCCCGGTCGATGTCGTCCATGGTGACGAGCAACGGCCGGTCCCCGGCGGCGGCGCTGAGCAGCCCGAGCACCGCCATCGACAGTGTCAGTTGCCGGCCGGAGGGGCAGCCCTCCCCGGCCAGCGCACGCCGCAGCGCCTGCCGTTGCTCGGTGGGCAGGCCGGCGGCCCGGTCGAGCACCGGGTCGAGCAGACGTTGCAGCCCGGCGTACGGCAGGGCGGCCTCCTCGGCGAGCCCACTGCCGGCGAGCACGTTGCAGCCCTCGGCGTGCCGATGGGCGTAGCCGACAAGCGCGGAGCGGCCCGATCCGGGCTCTCCGCACACCAGCAGGGCACCGCCGGCGGTGGTCATGTCGTCGAGCAGGCTTCGGACAGCCCGGCACTCGTCGTCCCGGCCACGCAGCACGGTTAGTTGCACTCTTGATGCAGTAACCATGTCTGCAAGTGTTACCCATCGGAAACCGAATGGAAAGAGCTGTCGATATCGGGCCGGGCCGCAATCAGTCGGGCGCGACCTCGGCAAGCAGGGCGCCCACGGTCCGGGACATCACCGCGCGGGCCTGGTCCACGCCGAGACCGAGCCCGTAGCGCAGCATCGACCAGGCCTGCCACGTGCTGGCCGCCACCAGGGCGTTGCGCAACTGCTCCCGCCCCTGCCCGGCCTCGGCCAGCTCGGCGGCGAACAGCTCCTCGACCTCGTCCCGGACCCGTTCGATGTGCTTGAGACGGTTGCGGTGCAGCTGCTCGGAGACCGGCTCACGCATCTGGGCGGCCCGCGCCGACGGCGCGATGAGCTGGAGCAGCCGAGCCCGCTGGCGGCAGTACGCGTCGACCCGCTTCGCCAACGGCAGCCCTGGCGAGATCGGCCGGTGGGCGGCGTCCTGCTGGCGCAGCACCTCCGCGCCGCTGGCCTCGAAGAGCGTCTCCATGTCCTTGAAGTTGGTCCAGAGGGTGCGCAACGAGATGCCGGCCCGTTCGGCGATGCGTTCGCCGGTCGGGCGGAGGTCACCCTCGGAGATGAGCGCGAGGTGCGCCTCGACGATGGCCGCGCGGGTCCGCTCGGCGCGGGCGGTGCGCCCGTCGACCCGGCCCGCCACATCGACCCCGTCCATCCGCCCCCGCCCCTTCACCGCCATGGCGTCCCCCGACGCACCGCCGAGTCTAGACAGGCGGTGATCAGCGGCCTCGGACGCTCCGCCGACGCCGTCATCCGGCCCGACCGCCCAGCGAGACGCCGCCGACACCGGCTGGCGACACGATCCGCCAGCCGGCACAATGTGCATTCATGGTGCAGATACTAGGTGGGTGATTCGGAGCCGGTCAACGCCTCGCACAATCGGCCGGGAGGTTGACCCCACCGGAGCCGCCATGACCTATCAATGATGATCATCGTGTATCCGGGGTGCACGCAGCGGCGTGGCCCCACTCCAGTCAGCTCCCGGTGGCGCTATCCGAGGTAGGGGGTGTCGCGGTGCTCGGCGTGGTGGTGGAGGCGAAGGCGAACGGTGTCGTGGATGGGGATGTGGTCGAAGTCGGTGGGGTGAATGAAGCGAACCTCGGTGGACTCGTCACTGACGGTCAACGTGCCGCCCGTGACTCGGGCGAGGTAGGTGACCGTGAACTCTTGCCGCACCTCACCGTCGGCGTACGCGATGACGTGCGCCGGGTTGGTATAGATGCCGAGCAGACCGGTGATCTCGATGTCGAGGCCGGTTTCTTCTTTGACTTCTCGGATGGCGCATTGTTGGAGGGTTTCGCCGATATCCATGGCACCGCCTGGTGGTGCCCAGTTGCCGGAGTCGGTGCGCCGTTGCAGGAGCACCCGGCCGTGCTGGTCGGTGAGGATGGCTGCGGCGCCGGGGACAAGGCTGTTCGCGGTGGGCGCGTGCGGGTCGTGGTAGTAGTCGCGCCGGCCCGTCACCGGGTCGCCTTCGGGTAGGCGGTGGTGGTCTGCCAGATCTGTTCGAACTGGTCGGCGTGGGCGGCGAAGATGCCGTGCGGTGAGAGTTCGCGCAGGTGTAGGGCGGGGTGTTGGTAGCCGCGGGCGCGGTACAGGTGTGGGGTGACGATCATCTGGTGGTCGAATCGGAACACCGAGTTGTACAGGTGAACGGTGTGCAGGCCGACCTCGACGCCGGGGACGTGGTGGAGTGGTTCGCAGAAATTTAGGGCGTTGCGGATCCGGCCGGGCAAGGTGCCGCCGATCTGTTCGAGAGCGTCGCGTTCAACGACGTGCGGGCAGTCGGGGTCGGCGAACGCGAGCCGGACGTGGGTGCCGTTGGTGGCTTTGTCGGTAATGAGTTGCATGGTGTTGGGCAGCAGTTCCAGCAAGAACGGGTAGGCGTAGCCGAGCAGATCCATCCGGGTGGTGGTGCCGGTGAGCAGGGCGGCCCAGACATGGTGGGGAATGTCGGCGCGGTGGGCGTAGGCGGCGACAACCTCGGCAGTGGCTTCCGCGCCGGGTGCCTGATCGGGGCGGGTCTGCGGCCACAGGTCGGCTTCGGATTCGCCGAGGGCGTCGGCGACGGCGAGGCGGGTGCGTTGGTGGGGGACACGGCCGGTGAGCCACCGGGTGACGGTCTTGACGTCGACACCGACGGCTGCGGCGAGGGCGGCCGGGTCGAGGTGGGCGCGGAGCATGGCTGCGCGCAGGCGGTGACTCATACCGTCCCACAGTAGTGGACATGGTGGGACGCGCCGGTGTCGTGGAAGTGTCCGGCGCGGTGTCCATCGGGATGTTCAGGTGCCCGAGGCTGGTTCGTAGGTTCTGGCGCAGGGCCTCGCCGGTTCGCCTGCGGCAGATTTGCCGGGCTGGTGGGTGCCAGGGAAAGGGGCACCGTCCGACCGAGCTGTGGTCGGGCCCGGTCGCACGGTGCCCCTTTCCCTTCCAACGATCCGGGAGGGTGGTGGGGTGGGTGTCGGTGCATCAGCCGGTACGGCCGCAGTGGACCTGCGCTGGATGCGGGGCGCCGTGGCCGTGTCGGACCCGTAAGCGGCAGCTCGTGGCGGAGTTCACCGGTGCGCGGATCTCGCTGATGCTGCACCTGTCGGCGTACCTGGTTCAGGCGTGCGAGGATCTGCCGCACACCCCGTCAGGGGTCCTGCACGCGCGGTTCCTCGCCTGGCCACGCTCGGCGGCACTGCGCAACGAGTAGCGGCACCCCGACCAGGATTCTGCTCCGGTCGGGGTGCCGCTGATCGGGTGTCAGTCGTCGGCCGGTGGAGTGCCGTCGTCAGCGGTCACGCCCCACTCGGGGGACGGGCGAGCTCAGGAGGCGGTCGGCACTCCGTTCGCCGGCGGCACGGCCGGGCTGGCGGTGTACTCGTTGACCGGCCCGTCCGCCTCGTCCGTCTCGTACGCCGGCCCGAAGTAGGTCTGCACTCCCCCGGTGACCCGGCTCAACCGCTGGCCGCCGTACCCGGAGTGGTCCTTGGCGGAGAAGCGCAGCGGCACCAGCCCGGGGCCCTGGAAGCCACCCTTCCGCACGGCGTCGACGACCTTCTCCCGGGTGAGGTCCTTGCCGGCGGCGAGCAGCGTCTGCACGAAGAGGTAGCCGACCGACATGCCGTAGACGGTGTTGCCGTCGAACGGCGCGTCTCCGTTGTGCTCCTTGTTGACCTTCATGAAGAGCTGGATCCACGGGTTCGCGGTGTCGTTCTGCATCGGCAGGTAGTTGGTGCCGACCATCCCCTCCAGCAGCGGCGCGGCCGCGCCGAGCTGCTTGGCCAGGGTCGGGTGGTCGGCGCCGACGTTGGAGACCAGCCACTGCGGCTTGAAGCCCAACCGGGCCGCGGTGCCGACGGAGAGCGCGGTGAAGCCGGGCACCGTGGCGAGCACGACGACCTGGCAGCCGGCCGCCTTGAACGCGCCGATCTGCGGTGCCACGTTGGTGTTGCTGGTGACGTACGTCTGCTTGACCGCCACGGCGGAGGCGCCGAGCACCTTCTCCACACCGGCCAGGCTGTCCCGGCCGAAGTCGTCGTCCTGACCGAGGAAGCAGACCTTCTGCCCGGCCAGGTCCCGCTTCGCGTAGTTGGCGAGGATCTTGCCCTCGACGGTGTAGTCCGGGTTGAAACCGAACGTGCCCGGGTACTTGTCCGGCTGGTCCCAGCTGCGGCTGCCGGAGGCGACGAAGAGGTCGGGCACGCGGTTGCTCTTGAGGAAGTCGAGCACCCCGGTGTGCGTCGGCGTACCCAGACCATTGAGGACGGCGAAGACCTTGTCCTGGAGGACGAGCTGGCGGACCACCTGCTGGGTGTTCGCCGGGTTGTAACCGTCATCCATGATCTTGTAGGTGATCTTCCGGCCGTGCACCCCGCCGTTGGCGTTGACGTAGTCGAAGTACGCCTTCGTCGCCGGGGCGATCTTCGAGTAGCCGGCCGAGGCCGGACCGGTCAGCGGCATGTGGGTGCCGACGGTGACCTCGGTGTCGGTGACGCCCGGCACCGACGCCCCGCCGGAGCCGGGACCGTCGTCGCCACTACAGCCGGCTGCGGTGATGAGCAGGGCGATGGTGCTGGCGATCGCGAGGCCGCGATGCGCTTTACGGTGCATGGGAGACACCGACCTTTCTCGGTCCGGTTTGCTGGGGAACGGTGTGGTGGTGGGGCGCCCGGCCGAGGCCGGACCGAGGACAGCTCAGGAACGCCGGGTCGGCCGCCTGGCCAGCAACGCCCGGCCGAGACGCGACAGCAGACCCTGCACACCGCCGGGGGCGGCGATCATGACGACGATCAGGGTGAGTCCGAAGATCGCCAGAGGAAGGTTGCCCTCGAGCCGCTGCGCCACCGCGGGCGAGAGCGTGAGCATCTCGGTCAGCGAGTGGGTCAGGTCCGGCAGGGCGACAAGCAGCACGGCCCCCCACAGCGCGCCGGTCAGTCGACCCAGACCACCGATCACCACCGCCATCAGCAGGAACAGCGACAGGGTCAGTGAGAACGCCCCGGGGGACACGCTCTGCGCGAGCACCGCAAGCAACGCACCGCCGAGCCCGGCGGTAGCGGCGCTGACCACGAACGCGAGGACCTGGGTGCGGGCCACGTGGATGCCCGCCAGGCGGGCGGCCACCTCGTCGTCACGGACCGCCCGGAAGGTGCGCCCGTACCGGCTGCGGATCAGGTTCGCCAACAGCAGCAACGCGAGCAGGGTCGCGGCGCCGGTGACCCAGAGCTGCCACCGCTCGTAGGGAAAGTACGCGCCGAGCGACAGCGGTGGCGGCTCCACCGGCACCGACAGCCCCTGCTCACCGTTGAACACGCCGTCGAAGGTGACGGCCAACGCCGGCACCACCACTGCCACGGCGAGGGTGACCCCGGCCAGGTAGGGACCGCGCAGCCGGGCCGCGGCCACACCGACCACCGCGCCGACCGCGACCGTGCTGACGATCGCCGCACCCAACGAGAGCGGCAACAGCCAGCCGCCGGTCATCCCCCGGTCGGCGAACGCGGTCTGGCACAGCGCCACCGTGTACGCCCCGGTGGCCATCAGCGCGCCGTGCCCGAGCGACAGTTGACCGTTGAGCCCGGTCAGGACGGTCAGCCCGGCGGTCGCGCAGAGGTAGGCGGCCACGGTGGCGAGCTGGAAGTTGCGGAACGGCTCGACGGCGTAGCTGACAGCCACCAGCAGCAAACCGGCGGCCAGCACCACCGCGAGGTGACGCAGCAGGGTGGAGCCGCGTCGCCTGTCGACAGGTCGACCGGCCGGGGCGTCGAGTTGCTGTGGCGGCGGCAGGGCCGCCCGGGTGGCGCTCACACCCGCCTCGCCGCGACCGGGGCGAACAGCCCACCGGGCCGTACCAGCAGCACCGCCAGCAGCAGGACAAGCACCGCGAGCGGGGTGAGGTCACTGCCGGCGTAGCCGCTCACGTAGGAGAGCAGCAACCCCACCACCAGGCCGCCGACCACCGCCCCCGGTGGACTGTCCAACCCGCCGACCACCGCGGCCGTGAACGCCGAGACGAACACCAGGTCCATCGCGTGCGGGTGCAGGCCCAACTCCGTCGGTAGGACCAGCATGGCGGCAAGCGCGCCCACCCCGGAGGCGAGCGCCCAGCCGAGGGTCAGCATGCCCCCGACGTTGACCCCCAGCAGCCGGGAGACCTCCGGGGCGAAGGCCGCCGCGCGCATCCGCAACCCCACCGGCGTACGGGCGAACATCCAGGCCAGGCCGCTGACCACCACGCCGATCGTGGCGAAGACGAACAGGTCGTACGGGGACAGCACGGCGACCCCGCCCACGGTCAGGGCGGACCGGCTGAACGGGGCCTCGGCAGGGCGGAACTCGCTGCCGTACACCATGCCCAGTACGGCCTGGATCAGCAGCACCAGCCCGAGCGCGACGATCACCGGGTTGAGCGGCGAGGCGTGGTCGACGTGCCGCATCACCACCCGGTCCACGAGCGCACCGAGCAGCAGGCCGGCGACGATCGCGACCACGAAGCCCAGCCAGTAGGAGCCGGTCGCGGTGCTGACGCTGTAGGCGACGTACGCGGCGGCGACGGCCATCGCCCCCTGGGCGAAGTTGACGACCCGTGCCGCCCGCCAGATGAGCACCAGGGCCAGCGCGAACGCGGCGTACACCGCGCCCCGGGACAGGCCGTCGACGGTGAGGAAGACGAAGCGGTCCAACAGTCCTCCCTCCGGGGGACGAGGTGGCGGTCAGAAACCGAGGTACGCGTGGCGCAGGTCGACGTCGTCGCGCAGCTTCGCCGCCGGAGCGGCGATCACCACCCGACCGAGGGACATCACGACACCCTGGTCGGCGACGGCGAGCGCGCTGCGCACGTTCTGCTCGACGAGCAGGACGGTCAGGCCGGTGCGGTCACGCAGTTGGCGGAGCAGGGCCATGGTCCGGGCGACCACCCGGGGGGCCAGGCCGAGCGACGGCTCGTCCAGCAGCAGCAGACGGGGTCGGCCGACCAGGGCCCGACCGAGCGCGAGCATCTGCCGCTCACCGCCGGAGAGCTGGTGACCGAGGTGCCGGCGGCGGCGGGCCAGCGGCTCGAAGAGCTGGTAGACCTCGTCGAGGGCCCGCCCCGCGTCGGCCCGGTCGCGCCGCCACAGCCCGCCCAGCCGCAGGTTCTCGTCGACGGTCAGCTCGCTGATCACGCCCCGGCCCTCCGGGACGTGCGCCATGCCGCGTCGGACGAGCTGCTCCACAGGCGTACCGCGAAGGTCCTCCCCGGCCAGCAGGACCTGGCCGGCGGCCGGGCGGATCATGCCGGAGAGCGCGCGCAGGAGGGTGGTCTTGCCGGCACCGTTGGCGCCGACGACCGCGGCGATGGTGCCGGCCGGGACGGTGAGGTCGATGGCCCGCAGCACGGGCGCGGCACCGTAACCGGCGACCAACCCCCGCACGACGAGCAGATCGGAGGCGGCGGTCATGGGGACACCTCCTCGACGGTCGCGCCGAGGTACGCGTCGGTGACCGCGGGATCGTCACGGATCTCGTCCGGGGTGCCGGTGGCGATGACCCGGCCGAAGTCGAGCACCACGATCTCGTCGCAGACCGCCATCACCAGGTCCATGTGGTGTTCGACCAGGAGCACGGCACAGGCGTCGGTGTCCCGCCGGGGCAGCTGCCGAACCAGCTCCGCCAGCTCGGCGATGTCGTCGGCGCCGAGGCCACCGGCCGGCTCGTCGAGCAGCAGCAACCGGGGGCGGGCGGCGAGCGCGCGGGCCAGGGCGACCCGCTGGCGTACGGCGAAGGGCAGGGTGGTCGGGGCGGCGTCGGCGTGCTCGGCGATGCCCAGCTGGTCGAGGATGGCCAGGGCGTCCGCGCGGAGTCGGCGCTCGTCGCGGTCGCTTGCCGGCAGCCCGAGCAGCGCCGGCACGAAACCGGCACGGGCGGTGTGCGAAGCGCCGGTCATCACGTTCTCCAGCACGCTCAGCCCGGCGAAGAGCCCGGTGCCCTGCAGGGTCCGGGCGATGCCGAGCCGGGTCAGCCGGTGCGGCCGTGGCCGCAGCGGCCGGCCATCGAGGGTGAGCGAACCCGTCTCCGGCGCGACGAAGCCGCAGATCACGTTGAACAGCGTGGTCTTGCCGGCGCCGTTGGGCCCGATGACGCCCACCACCTGTTGGGGTGGCACTCGCAGGGACACGTCGTCGAGGGCGGTGAGGCCGCCGAAACGGACGCCGATGTGGTGCAGTTCGAGGCCGCGCTCCATCACCCATCCCTCTGTCGTGGCGGGTGTTTATTTACACTCGCAGTGTACGTTTCTCGGGTTTGTCGTCAAGACCTTCGATACCCCCGTACGCAGGCGGACGGGGCGGTCGCCAGTGGCGACCGCCCCGGTGACCGCCGTCAGGCGCTGGGGCAGGTGTTGCGGTACTCCTCGATGGCCGAGCCGCTCGGGCCGGGGCAGAGGAACTGCTCGTAGCGGGTGTCGTCGTCGACGAACCGCTTCAGCCAGGCCACCATCTGCCGGGCCGTCGGCGTGTTCGTGGTCTGTGGGAAGAAGTGGCTCGCGCCGTTCAGCTCCAGGTAGGCCTTCTCGGCCGAGGACGGGATGCTGTTGTAGAACGGCACGGAGTGCGTCGCGACAGGTGCCACACTGTCGCTCTCGCCACCGATGATCAGCGTGGGTACCCGCAGCTCGGACCAGCTCTTGTCGGTGTTCCACGGTGCCAGCGGCACCGCGGCCTGCAACGACGGCCGCGACGAGGCAGCCTCCAGGCTGCCCCCGCCACCCATGGAGTGGCCGGCCACCGCGAGTCGGCTGCTGTCGATCCGGGACCGCACCGAGCTGCGCTGGGTGAGGTAGTCCAGCGCGGCGAGCAACTGCCGACCCCTGCTGTCCGGCTGGTCCAGCCGGGTGTTGGTCTCGATGCCGATGACCACGAAGCCGTGCGAGGCGATCCGTGGTCCGAGCCAGCTGATGCTGGACCAGGCGGCGGTGTAGCCGGGCGAGATGGCGATGGCCCCGAAGGTGCCCTCGCTGGTGCTTGTCGGGTAGTAGATGACGCCGCCGCCAAAGCCGGTGACGCTCAGCGAGGACACGCTCTGCGAGGACGTCGCGAACGGGCCGCGGCTGGCCTCCAGGATCGCGGTGGTCGGGGCGGGGCCCCGCTCGTACGGGCCGGCGGCCTGGGCGGCGCCGGACGACCCGGCCACGACGCCGCCGGCGGCCAGGACGGCGGCAAGCGCGAACCGGGTGGCACGGCCTACGACGGTACGGGGACTGGTGGTGGTTGGTGAGGACACGTCGGGCACTCCCTAGAGTCGAGGGATATCGACGTGTGTCAGTTTTGGCTGCTCCGCCGATCCTGGCATCGGCGAAATCACCAGTCCCGACGCGAAATGCCGAGTTGACGTGTGTTTCGACCCTCTGACCAGGGGTAGCAGGGCAGGCGCCGGCCCGCCCACGTGCCATGGAGAGGTTCATTCAGTGGATTCCAGCAAGCCCGCCGAGGCGGTCAAGAACGCCGTGAAGACCGCTTCAGGAAAGACCGCCGACGCCCTCGGCCCGGATGTGCCGGGTGCGCCGGGAAGCGCCCCACCGACAGTCGAGGAGCCCACGACGCCGCACGACCCACTGCCGCCGAAGTCGGAGCAGGGGGCACCGCAGACGCGTACGCCGACCGGCGCGCAGACCGGCGCGCCGGCTGTCGCGAATGGTCAGCAGGGCGCCTACCTCACGACCGCGAACGGGGCGCGGCTGCGCGACACCGACCACTCGCTCAAGGCCGGTCCGCGCGGCCCGGTGCTCCTGCAGGACCACCACCTACGCGAGAAGATCACGCACTTCGACCACGAACGCATTCCGGAGCGCGTCGTGCACGGCCGGGGCGCCGGCGCGCACGGCGTGTTCACCGCGTACGGCACCGCCGAGGCGATCACCAGGGCCGGCTTCCTCAAGAAGGGGCGGGAGACCGAGGTCTTCGTCCGGTTCTCCACCGTGCTCGGTTCCCGGGGCTCGGCCGACACGGTCCGCGACACCCGCGGCTTCGCCACGAAGTTCTACACCGACGAGGGCACCTTCGACCTGGTCGGCAACAACATGCCGGTCTTCTTCATCCAGGACGCGATCAAGTTCCCGGACATCATCCACGCCGGCAAGCCGCACCCCGACCGGGAGATTCCGCAGGCGCAGAGCGCCCACGACACCTTCTGGGACTTCGTGTCGCTGCACACCGAGGCGCAGCACCACACCATCTGGAACATGTCCGACCGGGGCATTCCGCGTTCGTACCGGACGATGGAGGGCTTCGGCGTGCACACCTTCCGCCTCGTCAACGAGGCCGGGGAGACGGTGCTGGTCAAGTTCCACTGGAAGCCGAAGCTCGGCGTGCACTCGCTCACGTGGGAGGAGGCGCAGCTCCTCGGCGGCATGGACCCGGACTTCCACCGCCGTGATCTCTACGACGCCATCGAGGCCGGCGCGTACCCGGAGTGGGAGTTGGGCATCCAGGTCTTCCCGGACACTCCCGAGGAGACCTTCGCCGGCATCGATCTGCTCGACCCGACGAAGATCGTGCCGGAGGAGCTGGCCGAGGTGCAGCCGATCGGCAAGCTGGTGCTCAACCGGACCCCGACGAACTTCTTCGCCGAGACCGAACAGGTCGCGTTCCACCTCGGCCACCTGCCCCCGGGCATCGACGTCACGAACGACCCGCTGTTGCAGGGCCGGCTCTTCTCGTACCTCGACACGCAGCTCACCCGGCTGGGCGGGCCCAACTTCACGCAGATCCCGATCAACCGCCCGCACGCGGCGGTGAACGACATGCTGCGCGACGGCTTCCACCAGCACGCCGTGCACGCGGGCGTCGCGCCGTACCGGCCGAACTCGCTCGACGGCGGCAACCCGTTCCCCGCCGGCGACGCCGAGCAGGCGTTCGTCGACGTGCCGGTGACCGTGGCCGAGGCCCCGAAGGTGCGCGCGAACCCGGCCTCGTTCGACGACCACTACAGCCAGGTCCGGCTGTTCTGGCTGAGCATGTCGCCGGTCGAGAAGGAGCACATCATCCGGGCGTACACCTTCGAGCTGGGCAAGTGCTACCACCAGGCGATCAAGGAACGGCAGCTGCAGAGCCTCGCCAACATCGACCCGGTGCTGTGCGAGCAGGTCGCCACCGGCCTGGGCCTGCCCGCACCCCAGCCGACCGTCGCCCTCCCCGACGTCACGCCCAGCGCGGCGCTGTCGCAGGTCGGCCGGGAGTGGCCGAGTGACGGTCGTACCGTCGGGATCGTCGTCGACCCGGACGGCGACCTGGACGGAGTCGACGAGGTCCGCCGTGCCGTGTTCGCGGCCGGCATGGTCCCGCTGCTGATCGCCCCGCACGGCGGCGTGGTGGGCGACCTGCCGGTGCAGCGCACCTTCGCCACCGGCCGGTCGGTGGAGTTCGACGCGATCCTGCTGTCCGGAGCGCCGGTACCCCCACCGGACGCGCTGCCCGCCCGCGACGACAAGGCGGGCCAGCCCGGCCCGGCGACCGTGGATCCGCGGGTGCGGCTGCTCGTCGAGGAGGCCTGGCGGCACGCCAAGGCGATCGGCGCCTGGGGCACCGGCGTCTCCGTGCTGGAGCAGGCCGGTGTCGTCGGCACCCCGGGCGTGGTGGCGGCCGACTCGGGAGCGGAGGCGCTGACGGCGGTGCGGCAGTTGATGGCCGCACACCGGGTGTGGGAACGGTTCCCCGCCTCGGTCGCCTGACCCGACCGCCCACGAGGGGCCGTCCTCCGCACCACCGGGAGGACGGCCCCTCGCCGGTGTCGTGACCCGTTCATGACACTTCGAGGATCACGTGCGGATATCCCGCTGGCAGCGTCTGGCGGGTGATCCAACAGCTGTCTCGCACCGGACCCAGTCCCACCGGCGTGGAGTCCGACGCGACGCGCGTCCGATTCCGTCACCGGACCCGGACCACCCCTGCGACGGGACGACCACAGCGCGCCGAGTGGGCCGATGCCGCGAAGGGCGTCTGCATCATCCTCGTCGTCCTGTGGCACGTCGTCGTGAAGGACTACCTCCAGGTCGACTGGCACGTCGGCGTACCGGTGCCGGGCTTCTGGGGAACGCTCGGTGAGCAGTTCCTTCCCCTGCGGATGCCGCTGTTCTTCACCATCTCGGGCGTCTTCGCCGCGAACGCCGTCCTACGGCCGTGGCGGGTCGTCGCTCGCAGCCGCATCGCCGGGTTCCTCTACCTGTACGCCGTCTGGCTGCTGATCCACACCGTGGTCCTCACCGCCGTACCGGAGTTGCCGACCGACCGTGCCACCTCGGCTCTCGGCCTGCTGGAGCAGCTCACCATCACGCCGTCCAACCTCTGGTACCTGTACGCCCTGGCGCTGTACTTCACGATCGCCAAGGCGACCCGCCGGGTGCCCCGGGTGCTGGTCCTGGTTCCTGCCGCCGCGCTGTCCGTCATCGCCGCCGCGGGTCTGCTGGACACCCCCGGCAACCGCGCCGGCCTCTACCAGAACCTGGTCTTCTTCCTGGCCGGCCTGCACCTGCGGCCGCAGATCCAGCGTTGGGCTGCCACCGCAAGCCGCCGCCGGCTGGTGCTGACCTCGGGGGCCTACGTCCTGGCGCTCGCCGCGATGGCGCTGACCGGCGCCCAGCAGTGGTTCGGTGTGTGGACGACGGTCTCCGTGCTGGCAGTGATCTTCGGCATAACCGCCGCTGCCCGGCTGGTCAGATGGTCGGCGCTCAGCAAACCGCTGGCTAGGCTCGGCCGCATCACCCTGCCGATCTACGTCGTCCACATGCCGGTCCTGGCCCTGCTGCACCGGCTGTTGCTCGTACCGGTCTCCGGACTGGATCGGTCCGCTCAGGGCCTGGTCGTGCTCGGTTATCCGATTCTGCTGACCGGCCTGGTGATCGGCCTGAGCCTGGCCGTCCACCGAGGGCTGCTTGCGGTCCGCGCGGGCTGGCTCTTCGCGCTTCCCGGCTCGCGCCGGCTGGAGGCGGCCGGATGAGCACCCTCGCCGAAGCCCTTGTGGATCTGGAGGCCATCGCCAGCAACGTACGGACGATCGCCTCGATCACCGGCACCGGACTGATGGCCGTGGTGAAGGCCGACGGGTTCGGCCACGGCGCGGTGCAGGTGGCCCGGGCCGCGCTGCGCGCCGGTGCCGCCTGGTTGGGGGTGACCTCGACGGCCGAGGCGCTGGCCCTGCGCGACGCGGGTGTGACCGCGCCCACGTTGAGCTGGCTGCACGGCCCCGGTGACGACTTCGCTATGTTGATCAAGGAAGGCGTCGACATCGGCGTCTCCACGACGACACACCTGCACGCGGTCGCCGACGCGGCCCGTCTGCTCGGCGTACCCGCGATGGTGCACCTCAAGGCGGACACCGGGTTGTCCCGCAACGGGGCCGCCGGGGACGACTGGCCCGAGTTGGTCGGTTGGGCCCGCAAGTACGAACGGGAGGGCGGGGTCCGGGTGCGCGGGGTGTGGTCCCACCTCGCCGACGCCGACCTGCCGGGCGCACCCACGCTCACCCGGCAGGTGGCGGTCTTCGAGGAGTCGGTGCGGGTGGCCCGGTCGGCCGGTCTGGACCCCGACCTCGTCCACCTGGCCAACTCGGCGGCAGCGCTCTCCGTGCCACGGACCCGCTTCGACCTCTGCCGGATCGGGATCGCCCTGTACGGCGTGGACCCGTTCGGTGCCAGCGGTCCGGGCGAGGTCGGGTTGCGCGCCGCGATGACCCTGCGGACGAGCGTGATCAACGTCAAACGGGTGCCGGCCGGCACGGGCGTCTCCTACGGTGCCGAGCACGTGACCGGCGCACCGACCACGCTGGCGCTACTGCCGCTCGGCTACGCCGACGGGCTGCCCCGGGCCGCAGGTGGCCGCGCCTCGGTGTGGCTCGCCGGCCGGCGCTGCCCGATCGTCGGACGCATCGCCATGGACCAGTGCGTGGTCGACGCCGGGGATCTTCCCGTGACGATCGGCGACCCGGTCGTGGTGTTCGGCCCCGCCGGGGGTGACCAGGGTCCGCCGACAGTCGTCGAGTGGGCCCGCTGGGCCGACACCAACCCACACGAGATCTTGACCGGCATCGGGGCCCGGGTGGCCCGCGACCACCACGACGGAAGGGCACGGGTTTCATGACGATCCGACTTGCAGTGCTGTACGGCGGGCAGAGCGGCGAGCACGAGGTGTCGCGCCGCTCGGCGGAGAGCATCCTCGCCCACCTGGACCGTGCGCGGTACCAGGTCACCGAGGTGCTCATCGACCGTGCCAGCGGGTGGCACGTCGACGACCGGCCGACGCCCCTTCCCGTGGCGTTGCGGGTCCTGCGCGCCCAGGACGTGGTGTTCCCCGCCCTGCACGGCCCGTACGGCGAGGACGGCACCGTGTCGTCACTGCTGGAGTGGCTCGGTGTGCCGTACGTCGGCAACGGCGTCTTCGCGAGCGCCGCCGGCATGGACAAGGGCGTCACCAAGCGGCTTCTCGCGGCGGAGGGCCTGCGGGTCAGCCCCGGGGTGACCCTGCGTCCCGGCGAGGACCTGTCGCCCGACGACAAGCGTCGGCTGGAGCTGCCGGTCTTCGTGAAGCCGGCCCGGGCCGGGTCGAGCCTGGGCGTGGTCAGGGTGGACGACTGGGCGGGGGTTCCCACCGCGCTGGAGCAGGCCCGCCAGGTCGACCCGAAGGTGCTCGTCGAGCAGGGGGCGCGGGGGCGCGAGATCGACGTGGCTGTCCTGCAGCACCCGGACGGTCGGGTGCAGGCCGGTCCGCCGCTGGAGATCCGGGTGACAGGTGCCGGCTTCTTCGACTACGACGCGAAGTACGACGGCGGGGCGGTCTTCCAGATCCCCGCCCCGCTCGACGCGGCGACCACCGAGGTGCTTCAGGACCGGGCTATCCGCGCCTTCCGGGCCCTCGACTGCCGCGGGTTGCTGCGGGTCGACTTCTTCCTGCCCGACGAGGGGTCGCGTGAGCCCATCGTGAACGAGGTCAACACCTTCCCCGGTTTCACCGCCGCGTCACAGTTCCCGCAGATCTGGCAGCAGGCCGGCATCGGGTTCGCGGCCCTGATCGACATTCTGATCGCCGGCGCGCTTGTCGACCAGGAGCGCGGCCACCACAGCGGGTTGCCCCGGCAGGCTCGGGCGGTCGATCTGGTGTGAGGCGGTGGCGGTGTCCGGTCAGCCGATCGGGCACCGCCGGGGCGGCCGAGCGCCGCCCGGCCCGACGAGGGTGACCGGGGCGGAACTGTTCGCGAGGCCGGTCTGGGGCGCGGCGTCGGCGAGCGTACAGACGATCTGGTTGACCGCGTTCACCGACAACGCCCGCGCAGAGGTGGCCGTCCGTACGGTGAGGCCGCCGTTCTGGTCGGCCGTGGAGGTCACCGTGACCGGGTCGAGCCCGGCCGGCACCTCACTGGTCAGGCCCTGGCGGCGTTCGTTCTCCTCCGGACCGGCCGCGAGCAGGGCGAGGATGCCGGCGGGGGTGAGGTCCGCCGTCGCCGGGCGTATGACAAGCACGAGTTCGCCCTGCGCGAGCAGGTAGACCCCGATGCCCCGCACCGGGCCGCTGACCGCGGGACGACCGGTGATGACGGCGCTGGGACGTACCCCGCAACCCGCCGTCAGCAGCGTGCCGAGCAGCACCGCGCCGGCGAGCAGCGCGCGGCCGGCGCGCCGGCCGGTCATCGGGCACCGCCGACGTCGGTCGTCTCGCGAGGCAGCCGGAGCGTGAAGACCGCCCCGCCGTCGGGGCCGTTGCCGGCGACGAGAGCACCTCGTCGCTCGCCGTGGCGGTGCAGCCGGGCGTTCTCCCAGGAGATGGCGAGGCCGAGGCCGCTGCCCTCGGAGCGGGTACGCGCGGTGTCGGCCTTGTAGAAGCGGTCGAAGACGTGCGGCAGCACCTCCGGGTCCAGGCCCGGCCCCTGGTCGGCCACCTCGATGGTGACCCAGTCCGGGTCGGCGCTCAGGCGCACGGACACCGGCTCGGCGCCGTGCCGAAAGGCGTTGCCGACCAGATTGGCCACGATGACGTCCAGCCGCCGGGGATCGAGCCGGGCCACCACCGCGGGCGGCAGGTCGGCGCGGACCCGGTCGGTCCAGCCGCGGATCCGCAGGGTGGCGGCGACCGCCGCGGCCACGTCCACGTCGTCGAGGGCGAGCCGCACCGTGCCGGAGTCGAACCTGCTGACCTCGATGAGGTCGTTGACCAGTTGGGTGAGGTTCTGCGTCTCCTGGCTGACCAGCCGGGCGGCCCGACCGGCGTCGCCAGGCAGGTGGTCGGCCTCCTCGTCGAGCACGTCGGTGACCGCTGTCATGGCCGCCAGCGGGGTGCGGAGTTCGTGCGAGACGTCGGCCACGAAGCGACGGGCGTCGGACTCCATCCGCCGCAGCTCGCCGACCTGCCGCTCCAGCGTGCCAGCGGTGTCGTTGAAGGTCCGCGCCACGTCGGCCAGCTCGTCGACGCCGCGGACCGTCAGCCGGGTGCTCAGGTCGCCCTCGCCGAGGCGGCGCGCCGCCCGGCCCAGCTCGCGGACGGGTCGCAGGACGCCGCGGGCGGAGAGCAGCGCCAGCAGGACGGCGAGGACCAGGGACAGCGCGCCGGTCAGCCAGGCCCTGGCGGCGAGCTGGTCGATGCTCTGCTGCTCGGGCACCAGACTGCGCACCGAGTAGACCTCCAGCCCGGATGCGCGCGACGTGCCGTCCGGGCGGTCGAGTCGCAGTTGGGTGCCGATGAGCAACCAGGGTTGGCCGTCCAGCGAGACACGCTGCCAGGCGATGCGGCCGTCCCGCACGTCCTGGCGCAGCTCGCTGGTCAGCGGGTCGGCTGCGTCGGAACCGGCCTGCGCCCGCATGTCCCGGTAGACGACCACGGCGAAGCCCTCCCGGTCGCTCAGGCGCTGAGCCAACAGGTCGAGGTCGTCCTGGGTCGGCGGAAGCTGGGCGATCGGGTAGATCTTCGGGAGCTGGTCGGTCAGCGACGACACGGCGGCGTCCTGCGCCTGCTGGAGGATGACGGTCCGGGCCTGGAAGTAGCTGCCGCTGGCCACGACGGCGGTGGTGGTGACCCCCAGCAGCGCGAACGCCAGGAGGAGCCGGACCCGTAGGCCCGAGACCTGGGCGGCGGCCGAGCGCCAGAAGGTCACAGCGGCCCGAACCGGTACCCGAAACCACGCACGGTCTGGATGAAGACCGGCGCCGACGAGTCGGCCTCGATCTTGGCGCGTACCCGCTGGACGCACGCGTCCACAAGTCGGGAGTCACCGAGGTACCCGTGCTCCCACACTGCCTCCAGCAGTTGCTGGCGGCTGAGCACCTGACCCGGCGTGTGCGAGAGTTCGAGCAGCAGTCGCAGCTCCGTCGGGGCGAGGCTGACCGGCGTCCCGTCCTTGCTGACCACCAGCGCGGCCCGGTCGATCGTCAACGGGCCGTGGTGTTCCAGGCCGGTCCGGTCGCCGCCGCGCCGCGAGTCGCCGCCGGTCCGTCGGAGCACCGCGCGGATGCGGGCCTCGAGGACCCGGGCCTGCACGGGCTTGACGACGTAGTCGTCGGCACCGGCCTCCAGACCGGCCACCACGTCCATGTCGTCGTTGCGGGCGGTGAGCATGATGATCGGCAGGTCACCGAGCTGCCGGATCCGGCGGCAGACCTCGAACCCGTCCATTCCGGGCAGCATGAGGTCGAGGACCACGACGTCGGACGGGGTCGTCCGCAGCCGCTCCAACCCCTGCTCGCCGGTGCCCACGGCCTGCACCGTGTGGCCCTGCCGGGTGAGCGCCAGCTGCAGTCCGTCGCGCACCGTCTGGTGGTCTTCGATCAGCAGCACCTGGGACATGTCGTCAAGTATCCCATCATGAGATCTTTCGCGTTTCGGTCGACGGCTGCGGTGGCGCGGCGCTCGACGCGGCGAGCGGGACCGCGAAGTCCGTCGAACGCACCAGGAACACCACAGCGCCCACCAGGAACATCGTCGACGCGGTTGCGGCCACGATGGCGGCCAGCAACCCCCACTGCACCGACGCGGCCAGACCGGGCATGACCACCACCAGCACCCAGACCAGCACGACCAGGCCCACCCCCGCCTCGGCCAGCCGGCGACACAGGCCGCCACCGTTGGCACCGCCGGCCGCGTCGCGCTCGCCGGGCCACGCCGCCAACGCGGCCGCGGCCAGGCAGAACAGGGTCACCCCCAGCAGTACGCCACCGAGCACGTCACTGAACCGGTGCCACCCCGCGATCATCGTGGCGGAGGCGATCACCGAGACACCCGCCGCACCCGGCACCGCCAGCCAGCGCCGGGCCCAAGGGGGTAGGACCAGCAGGAACGCCAGCAGCAAAGCGGTCGCCGCCGCGACATGCCCGCTGGGGAAGCTGTTGTGGGTGGTCGAGCTCGCGATCTGCAGATCCGGGCGGAGCAGCTGCGACTTCACCGCGCCGGCCACCAGCACCGCGCAGACGACCATGCCCACGCCGACGACCCCCGCCACCAGCCGTCGGCGGAGCACACCCACAAGCAGCACCGCGCCGAGCAGGGCGGCGATGAGGGTCGGGCTGCCGAAGCTGGCAAGCACGGTCTTGGCCGGGCCGACCAGCACGGTCCGCTGCTCGTACCCCCCACCCCGCTCGGCGCGCGGCAGGAGCACCCCGTCCAGCCACTGCCCGGGGTACGTCCGCACGAAGAAGGCCGCGCTGGAGGTCAGGGCGAACAGACCGCAGAGCGCCGCCGCGAGCAGTCGAAGGCCCAGCGGCACCGCCGCGCGGACGTGGGGCAGCGGTCGCGCCGGACCGGGCGTCGACCGCCCGACGGAGTACGACGATCCGATGGACATGGCGACCATGCTCGCCCCGGCGGGTCCGTACGCCGTCCTCGAATTGTCTTGGTTCTGTCACAACCACCGCACCGCTCCCGGAAGAGCGCATCGTCGGCGTTGGGGTCGGATGGGCCGCAACGGTGCGGCGGGATTCACATGCTTACATGCAACGATGGTTTACCCAGCCGAGATCAGCCACCACTAGGGTCAGGACGTCGATCGATGTCTCGGTCGGCGGTGCGGAAATCCATCCGGAGTGAGTTGGGGAACCGGAAGGTGTTGGAAGATGCAGGGAATTCCAGCCGCCAGCCTGGTCATCGGCATCGCCTCTTCGCCGGCCGAGCGGCGACATCTGGCCCGGCTGCTCGGTGGCAGTGACGCCTTCCTGATCGTCTCGTCAGTCGACCAGGCACGAGAGTTCCTCGGGGTGGTCGCGGCGCCTCCCGCCCCGGCTCCCCCGACCAGGGCGGTGCTTGCCGAGGTGACACCGAGCCCACAGCCGCCGCCGGATCTGGCCGTCGACTCCGACCGCCGGGTGCTGCGGTGGCGCGACCAGGAGATCGACCTGACCCGGTTGGAGCACGACGTCCTGCTCTGCCTGGTGCACGCGCCCGGTCAGGTCTGGACCTACGAGCGCCTGCACCTCGAAGTCTGGGGCAACCGGCACCTCGGTCGGGGCTCCGACATGCATTCGGTGGTCCGCCGGGTGCGCGGCAAGCTCGCCCGGCTCAACGCCGCGACGACAATCCACTCGGTACGCGGGGTCGGCTTTCGGCTCGCCCCGGTCTGACCACCCCGGACGCGGTCCGGCCCGCCCGGTCTTCAGACCAGGCGGGCCGGACCCTCTTCGGCTAGCGCTCGGGCGTCAGCACCTGATCGGTGCCAGCCCGAAGTTCTCCACGGTGGGAGTGGAGGTGTCGATCCTGGTCTGACGGGTCTGCGGCTTCCAGCCGTCCTTGGCCACGATCATGGTGAGCGGGTTGTTGCGGCGGTCCATCCAGTAGGCGTACTTGCCCTCGGCATCGGTGGCGAAGGTGTACGACGAGGCCCACGAGTCGACCTGCACGACCGCGCCGGTGAGCGGCGAGGTAGCGCCCTGGCAGCTGGTGCCGGTGACCGCACCCATGAGCTTGCCCCAGGTCTTCGGGGGGTTCGCGGTCATGGTCACCGCGACCGGCGCCACCGAGTACGGGGTGTTCTCGGAGATCGCGACCGCGCCGGAGTAGGTGCCCGGCTGGTCGACGTTCGCCGTCAGACCGACGGTGACGGTGACCTTCGCACCCGGTGCGAGGGTGACCGCCGACTTGTCGATGGTCATCCAGCTGACGTCGGCCGCCGACTCGGCGCACCCCTCGAAGCCCGGGAGCACCTCGCTGTCCGGCGCCGCGTTGAAGTTGCCGGACGAGCCGCCGATCTTGTAGAAGCCGCACGCCGCGCCGCCGCGGTACCGGGCGGTGTTGGCGTTCGGCAGGTTGGACCACGAACCCGTGGCCGGGTCGAAGGCGAAGCCGGCGTTGCTGATGGCCCCACCCTGCGAACCACCGACGACCAGGAGCTTGCCGCTGGCGACGGCGTACGAGCTGGCCCAGTTGTCGGTCGGCGCGTCCGCCACGGCGGTCCAGGTGTTGGCACCCGGGTCGAAGGCGTAGCTGGACTTCTGCGCGGCGGACCCGTCGTTGCCGCCGGTGCAGTAGAGGACGCCGTCGATCCCACCGCAGGAGGCGAAGGCCACCGACTTCGGGTAGTTGGGCAGCGTCTCCCACTTGTCGGTGCCCGGGTCGTACCGGACGACGCTGTTCGACATCGGCAGGCAGGCCGCCGTCGTGCAGCCACCGACCGCGTACAGCTTGCCGTCGACGACGCCCTGTCCGGCGGCGGCCCTCGGCGCCGGGTTGTCGGCCAGCTCCGTCCAGGTGTTCGCCCCCGGGTCGTACGACCAGGTGGCCGAGTCCGGGCCGGCGTCGCCCCAGCCACCGGTGACGATGATCTTGCCGTTCACCACGCCCGCGGTCACGGCGTTGCGCGCGCCCGGCAGGTCGGCGATCGCCGTCCAGGTCTGCGCGACCGGGTCGTAGGCGTAGTTCTTGGTGGTGGACGCCTCACCGTCGCCGCCACCGAGCGAATACACCTTGCCGTCGAGGTTCACCACCCGGTTGTCCATGACCGTGGCCGGGTAGTTGGCGATGTCGGTCCACGGCGCCGCCTGCGGTCCGGCCGCCGGGGCGGCGGCCTTGGCCTCCTTGCCGGACGCCTTGGCGGCGAACGACGTCGGCACGGTCAGCCGCTGCTCCGGCGCACCGCTGGAGCCGAGCACCTGCTGCCGGGTGACCGTGGACCCGTCCGCCCGCAGCAGCTCGAACCCGTTGTCCCGCTCACCGAACTTGACCTCGACCGGCGCGCCGCCGGTGTTGGTCACCGTGAAGGTCTTGCTGGTCTTGCCGTTGGGCATCTGGAGCGTCGCGCTCAGCTGCGTCGGCGTCACCGACAGCCGGCCTGCCGCGAGCTGGAAGTTCGCGGTGGTCGCCCAGTCGGCCTCGGCGTCGACAGTCTTGGTCTGGCTGACGTAGTTACCGGCGGTCGCCGTGAACTGGTGCTCACCGGTCAGCGACGAGTAGATCCAGTAGAAGCCGTCGGCAAGCCCCGGGTCGTCCGGGGTCGCCACCGTGACGGCCTTCTCGGCGGGCCGGTCCTTGCTGGTGACGGTCGCGCCGTTGACGTAGCTGTCGTCGTTCTTGTCACGGACGTTGCCGACGACCAGACCGCCGTCGAGCGGCACGCAGGTGATCTGGCTGCCGATCAGGACGTTGTCGACCTCCCACCACCACTCGTACGAGGCGTCGTAGTAGTGGAACCGCACCTGCACCTGGGCCTTGCCGGCCGCCTGCGGGATCGGGATCTCGGTCACCTTCGGCCCCCGGACGTCCGTCTCCTGGCGGAGCACGTTGGTCCAGGTGGCACCGCCGTCGATGCTCAGGTCGACGTCGGCGGTGTCGTCGTTGAGCTGGTTGAAGTCCTGGTTGAACCGGATGACCGGAGCCGTGACGCTGGTCAGGTCGACCACCGGGCTGACCAGGGAGGTGTCCTGGCTGGTGCCCGCCCCGTACGCGTCGCTGTCGATCATCGCGAAGTTGCCGGTGCCACCGGTCAGGTTGCCCCGGTCGCCGTCGTCGGTGAACTTCCAGACCTGTCCGCTGCCGGCGTTGTCCACGACGGTCCAGCCGGCCGGCGTGGTCGTGGCGTCGAAGGTCTCGTACTCACCGTCGGAGCCGGTCGTGTATCCGGGCGCGGTGGTGCAGGCGTCGCTGTCCACCGGCACGGCCACGTTCGCGGTGGCGTTGCCCGAGCCGACCACGACCTGCTTCGTGACGGTCTGGTAGCCCGGGTACTGCGGCTCGTACTTGAGGGTGTACGTCTGCCCGGCCGGCAGCTTGATGCTGTAGCGACCGTTCGACGGGGTGGTGTAGTCGTAGACGCCGGACACGCCCGTCACGGTCACCTTCGCGTACAACGGCCAGCCGTGACCGGAGCCGTCGGTGACTGCTCCGGTGACGTTGACGCTCGGCACCGCCGTGAGGGCGACGTTGAGCGTCGTGGTCGCGCCCTTGGTGACCGTCGCCGTCCGGGTGGTGCTGCCGTACCCGAACGCCGCGACGGCGACCTGATAGTCACCGGCGGGGAGCAGGGTGGAGAACGTGCCGTCGGCGCCGGTGGTCAGCTCACGCTCGGACGCGCCGGTGAGCGTCAGGGTCGCGCCGGCGATCGGGGCGCCGGAGGTCGCGTCGGTGACCGTGCCGGCAAGCGTGCCGATGTCGCCGGTCGGGGCGGCGTTGAGCAGTGCGAGGGCGTCCAGTCGGCCTTCGCCGTAGACGTTGTTGTCGGCGGCGGTGCCACCGCACTGGTCGTCGGCCTTGTCGATCGCGGCGCCGTTGAGCAGCGCGCGGGTCGCGTTGACGTCACCGATCAGCGACGGCGCCGCCGAGTACAGCAGCGCGATCGCGCCCGCGAGGTGCGGTGCGGCCATCGAGGTGCCGCTGATGCTGCCGTAGGCGCTGCCCGGGATGCTCGACCGGACGTTCACGCCCGGCGCCGAGATGTTCGGCTTGATCTCGCCGTTCTGACCGGCGCCGCGGGCGGAGAAGCCGGCGACGTTGTTGTTGACGTCGTACGCGCCGGTCGAGTAGTTGCTGGCGAGGCTGCCCGGCGAGCCACTGGTCTGGCAGGCCGGCCCGCTGTTGCCGTTGGACCAGGTGCCGAAGATCCCGGAGGCGGCCCAGGCGTCCGTCACGTCCTCCATGAACGGCTCGTTGGACGGGTCGCGGGTGCCCCACGAGTTGTTGATGATGTTCGGTCGCTTGCTCGCGTCCGCGTTCTGACCGTTGAGGTCCAGCGGCTCCAGCATCCACTGACCGGACTCGACGAGGGCGGCGTCGCTCGGGCAGCACCCGTTCGCCGCGATCCACTTGACCCCGGGGGCGACACCGATCTGGTTCGCGCCGTCGGAGCCGGCCATGGTGCCCATCGTGTGCGTACCGTGGCCGTCCCCGTCGCAGGGGGCGGTCGTGCAGGTACCGGCGCCGGGGGCGTTGAACCAGTTGTAGTTGTGGTCGAACGTGCCGTCGCCGTTGTTGCCGCGGTAGGAGTTCACGAGCGCCGGGTGGTTGAACTGCACGCCGGTGTCGATGTTCGCGATGGTGATGCCCTCGCCCTTGACGCCGTACTGGGACCAGACGTCGTCGGCGTTGATGTTGGCGATGCCCCACTCCAGGGCGTTCACCGTCTTCTCGTCGGTGCCCTTGGTCGTCTCCGGCACCTTGTACGTGACCGGGGCGTAGAGGCCCTCGACCTCCGAGTGCCCGGCGAACTTCTGCGCCATCGCCAGCGAGCCGCTGTTGACCTTGATGGCGTTGGTGGCCCAGAAGGTCTGGTACTTCGTGCCGGAGCTGTCGAGGTCGGCCCGGATCTTGCCCTGGCTCGCCGCGGCGGTCTTGCGCAGCGCGTCCGCCACCGCCGTGCCGCGCTTCGACCAGTCCTTGATGGCGCTGGCCTTGCTGAGGTCGGCCCGGTCCTTGAACCGGATCCAGAAGTCCCCTTCACTCTTGGCCTGGAGCTGCTTGGCGAGCTCCGGTCGGATCTTGTCCCCGGTCGGGGCGGTCGCCCCCATCGCACCGCCCGGCGCGGCCTGCGCGCCCGAGCCCATGGTGGCCAAGCATGTCGCGGCGAGAATCGTCGCCGCGCCGGCGCTCACCAGTGATCTGGCCGCGCGTCGCCATTGTGGACGTCTGAACATCGGTGCTGCCTCCCTCAGAACGACCCAGGGTGTAAATGGGCCATGGTGGACCTCCCCATGCACCGCGCGGGTCACGCCGGTTGCCCGAGTGGACACTATGATCGAGAAGAACGGACGATCAAGAACTTGCCGTGAGCAACTTGTCGCTAAGAGTTGCCCTGGCTGGCGGCGCGCTTGCCAATCATTGTCAGGACCGTGACGAGAGTTGGGCAGGGATGCCCATCGATCCCGGGTGGTGCGGTGGCCGAGGACGAGGCAACGGTGAACAGGGGCGATCCGGCCGACGAGCCGTTCCCACTGCTGATCGCGGTGACCCCGTCGCCGGCCGAGCGCATCCGGCTCGCGGAGCTTCTCGACGGCATCGCACCACTGCTGCTGGTCGCCGACCTCGACGAGCTGCGCCGGCTGATCGCCGCCCCGCAGCAGGTGGCCGCCCGGCCGGAAACGGCCCCGGTCACCGCCCTGGTGATCAACTCGGCCCGCTCCAGTGCCCGCTGCGGAGAACGTGAGGTCGACCTCACCCGCCTAGAACACGACCTGCTGACCTGCCTGGTCACCGAGCCAGCCCGGGTCTGGAGCTACGCCGAGCTGCACCGCTCGGTCTGGGGTGACGAGGGCCGCGAACGCAAGGCGGACGTGCAGTCGCTGGTGAAGCGACTGCGTCGCAAGCTGCACGACCTGGGCACCGGGGCCACCATCGATGTCGTTCGCGGTGTGGGGCTGCGGCTGACCGACCACCAGCAGGCACGCGTCGAACGGGCCTGACGCCGCAGCCGGTTGAACTGACCAAGGGTGGGTACGACCCGAAGATCAGCACCAACAGAGGCGACGAAGAACGCTGGTAAGGAGAGTCAAGATGGCATTCCCCCACCCCTCGACCGTGTCCATCGGGCTGAAGAAGGCCGCGCACGTCGGGATCGCGGTGAGTGACCTCGACCGCTCGGTCGCGTTCTACCAGGCCCTGATCGGCGCGGAGCCGGTCGTCCGGGACGAGAGCATGCACGGCGCCGGGTTCGCGCAGTCGCAGGGGCTGCCGACGACGAAACTGCGGTACGCCACGTTCAACCTCGACAACCTCGGGATCGACCTGATCCAGTTCCAGGAGCCGGTCGGCGAGGCCGCCCAGGTGGCCGCCAACCGGCCCGGCTCGATGCACCTGTGCTTCCACGTCGACGACGTACACGCGGTCCACGAGCGGATGAGCGAGGCCGGGTTCGAGTTCCTCGGTCGCCCCGCGCAACATCTGGGTGCTCGCCTACCAGTGGGGTGGGCCGGCGTTCTCGTACCGGACCTCGTCCGACCCGACCAACCCGAACGGCTGG